>JANNSW010000188.1:0-17011 GCA_031403055.1 Hyphomicrobiaceae bacterium
CGCGACTCGCAATCCTGTTTCCCGGCCCCGTCCTGGGGCGTGATGAACTCGGGCTCCAGCGGCGTCCGTGTGAAGCACGGCTCCGCCATGACGCGCGGTCATGCCCCGGCGCGACCATGGCGGCCGAAACCATCTGATGGAAATGCTCGCATCTGCCGTTGGCGCGAGCGCGGGAGGAACAGCTCGGGCACGAAAGTTTCCGCGAGCAGAAATATTCGGTGCCATCCAGCGCGATCAGAACGTGGCCGCCGAGCCGCTGCGCCAGAAACGATGGACTCTGCATGAAGAAGGTCGAGAACGCGGCCATGCCGGCGTCGGTCATGTCATAGATCGTGTTGCCGCCCGTCCGCTCGTCGGGGAAGCGCGCGCACAGGCCCTTGAAAGCGGTGATGAGCGGTTCGAGCACCATGGGCCGCTTGAATCGAACCATCCGATTCGGGTCGATGAGTCACGCCGCCGCACCCGCTAAGTCTCGGACCAGAGTCACATTGAGAATTGCTGTCACGTTATACTCATCCGGCGTCCAATCGCTGGCGATGGCGCGGGGCTGACGGGCTCGGCCTCGATCATGGGCGCAAGCCTCATCGCCGCCCCGGATGTGCGACACCGTCCGCTCACACCGCGAGCAAGCGTTAATCGGCTGTAAACGGACTGGGCGTTAACCTCGCCGTTGGGCTGACGGGGCTGCCCGTCGACCGGCTGGGCATGTGGCTTGCAGGGTCTGCAGCAGATCGCGCGCGATGGCGGAGACTTGATGATGGCTCGAGGCAAGATCGGTCTCGCCCTTGGTGGAGGTGTCGCCCGCGGCTGGGCCCATATCGGTGTGCTGCAGGCGCTCGACAAGGCCGGCATCCGGCCCGACATCATCGCGGGAACCTCGATCGGAGCAGTCTGCGGCGGTTGCTCGGTCGCAGGCCGCCTGCCGGACCTCGAAGACTTCGCAAGGTCGATGACACGCCGCAAAATGTTCGGTTTTCTCGATTTCAACCTGACAGGCTCCGGCCTCATCTCCGGTGACAAGCTCGGCGAGCGGCTCAAGCTGCACTTCAACGGCACCCGTATCGAGAACCTCGAGCGCAAGTTCGTGGCGGTTGCAACCGAGATCGGCAGCGGCCACGAGGTTTGGTTGCAGCGCGGCAACCTGGTGCAGGCGATGCGCGCCTCCTACGCGCTGCCGGGCATCTTCCGCCCCGTTCAGCTCGACGGCCGCTGGCTGTTCGACGGCGCGATCGTCAATCCGATCCCGGTGTCGGTGTGCCGCGCGTTGGGTGCCAACATCGTGATCGCCGTCAACCTCAACCAGGACAGCTGCAGCCGCGGCACGGTCATTCCCAACCACAGCGCGATCGCCACCGACGAGCCAGGCAGCGAGGACGTAGCCGAGCCCCATGACAAGGCGCCCGCGGGCGCGCTCGCGCTGTTGCACCGGCAGTTCTTCGGGCGCGGCACCGATGCACCCGGCATTTCGACCGTGATGATGGACGCTTTCAACATCACCCAGGACCGGATCGCCCGCTCGCGCCTGGCCGGCGACCCGCCCGACTTCACGATCGCACCTCGGCTGTCGAGCGTCGGCATGTTCGATTTTCATCGTGCCGGCGAGTTGATCGAGCTCGGACGCGTGGCAACCGAGCGCGCGCTCGACGACATCCGCCAATCGGTCGCAACGCTGGTCGTCTGATCCGGCCCGCGCCAAGCACGAAATGTCGTGCTGGATATCGAGACAGTTGCGCGGCGCCCGCTTGTCCGGCTATGCGTGCTGCACGCCAACGAGCAAACAGTGAGAACAGCCCATGCCCGCCTTGAAGACCCGCGCCATCGAAACCGCCAAGAAGAAGCGCCGCCGGGCGATCCCGCGTGCCAAGCTGACACGTCCCCAAGGCAATACCTCAGCCGTCCGCAAGCGGCTGAAGAAGCTTTCGGGGTTGAAGCGCGCCGCCGCCAGCGCCGCAATCTGACGTTTGCCGCAAGCCTCGATCCGCGCTGTTCCGCCCGCGCGCCCGGCATCCCACCCCAAGCCCGCCATCCCGGACATGGGTCGCACGATCCGAGGCCTTTGCGGGATACCAAGCGATGGCGCCGCGACGCTGCCCGCTTGCTGAAACTCGCGGCTGGGTGACATCGGGCGCTAGTGCTCAGACCCATTCATCTGGTACCCCGAAATGAAAGGCCAGTCCACCTAACAGGGGCAAAACGCCGGGCAGCGGACCGGGCGATCGGCAAGCGCCAGGGAAGGGCGGGGCCACCGAACCGGTTTGGCCTCCGCCGAGTACCTCTTCGAATCGCTTTCGCTGTCTCGCGCTCGGCCGAGCGGGCTTGCTGTCGTTGCGTGACCCGGCGGAGTGCTTGGCCTGCCTGACGCGGCGTCTTTCAATGGCCTGCTGGCGCTCGACGGTCGCCGGTGGTTATGTCGGGGCTCGCCAGCAAACATCGAAACGCCAGAGAGAAGCGCACGCCCATGGAAAAGCATCTGCACTTCACCACCAAGGAGCTCGCGGAGCGGCGCAAGCGGGCATGCAAGGTGATGGTGGAGGCCGGCTTCGACGGGATCATCCTCTTCCGCCAGGAGAGCATGTTCTACCTGACCGGCTACGACACGTTCGGCTACGTCTATTTCCAATGCCTCGTGCTGCTGGCCGATGGCACCATGACCCTGCTCAATCGCGCGCCCGACCTCAGGCAGGCCCATTTCACCTCCGTGATCGAGGATGTGCGGGTCTGGCGCGACCGGGAGGGAGCCAATCCCGCCGAGGAGCTGAAGGCGATCCTCGAGGAGCACGGCTGCAAGGGCAAAAAGCTCGGCGTCGAGTACGAATCCTATGGTCTGACAGCCGCCAACGGCAAGCGGCTGGACGCGGCGATGAAAGGCTTCTGCACGCTTGCAGATGCCTCCATGCTGGTCTCCAGGTTGCGGCTGGTGAAGAGCCCCGCCGAGATCGAGTATGTAAGGAAGGCAGCAGGGCTTTCCGACGCCGCCTGGGCTGGCGCCGTCAAGCAGACGAAACCCGGCGCGTTCGAGGGCGACATCCTCGCCGCCATGCACTCCGCGATCTTCAAGGGCGGCGGCGACGATCCGGCAAACGAGTTCATCATCGGCTCGGGTCCCGGCGCCCTGATGTGCCGCTACTTCACCGGCCGGCGCAATCTCGACAAGAAGGACCAGCTGACGCTCGAATGGTCGGGCACCTATCGCCACTACCATGCGGCGATGATGCGCACGCTCTCGATCGGCAAGCCGCCGGCCCGCCAGGTCGAGATGTACGATGCGGCCAAGGACGCGCTCGCCGCCTGCGAGGCAGCGCTGCGCCCGGGCCGGCCGATCGGCGAGGTGTTCGACGCTCACGCTCGCGTGCTCGACAAGGCCGGGCTCGCCGCCCACCGCATGCACGCCTGCGGCTATTCGCAAGGGACGACCTACGCACCCAACTGGATGGACTGGCCGATGCTCTACACGGGCAATCCCGTCATCGCCGAGCCCGGCATGGTGTTCTTCATCCACATCATCATCTTCGACAGCGATGAGGGCGTGGCAGCGACCCTCGGGCGCTCCTCGCTGGTGACAAAAAGGGGCTCCGAATCGCTCTCGACTGCGGATCTCGATCTGGTGGTGAAGTGAGGGTATCGCGGGGTGGCGACGACAGAATTGACCTATGCCGATTGCGCGAATGACCAAGGGGCGACCGGCAGGTCGCCCATCTCGAGGGTAACAATTCGGGTAACAAATGGCGGCATGAAGTTTCCACAGAAGTTTCCACAGACTTGGCAAGATTAGGCTAAGCCAGTAGACATCGACCGCTCGAGAGTGCGGAGAGCGGGCGACCTGCCGGTCACCCCACCCGTTAGTTTTTGCCCGGAAGCAAAGCACCCATTGTTCGGTTTCGCCTTACAGAGGCTCCCCACTTCGACCCGGCCGAGTGCCGGTCGCAACGATCGTGACAGCCTACTGCCCTCCCCGGCAAGCGCGCCGGGATCTTCGACGGCATCACGCCGGCGCCGGCCTTCGGTCCCGGGTGTGCGGGGCCCTACCCCAAAATCTGATAGTGCGTCTCGACGGTCTTGCCTTTGTTGATGGGCAGGATGTCCTGGGGGCAGTTCGACATGGCCATGATGCAATCCATCTCGGCGCGCAGGATCACATAGTCGCCGGCCTTGGAGACCGGCTCGGCGAACATGGTCTTGCCGTCCTTGTCGACGGGAATGTTCATGAAGAGGTTCAAGGGGCTCGGGGTCTCGCTCGCCTTCAGGCCGATCTGGCGCAAGGCCGCGTGCAGATTGTCGGTGCAGTTGTCGTGGTACTCTTTGCACCCCAGCAGCCCATAGCGATAATCGTCGCAGGCGGCGAACAGCGTATCGTGGACGCCGGGCGAGGTATCCTCCTCGAAATGCAGGATCGGGCGGCGGCGGTTGGAATGCAGATAGTGCCCCTTCCTGGGGAAGATGGTGCCGATCGTCGGCCGCAGATGCTCCATCGACATGAACTCGGTGATGTCCTCGGCGCTGAAGCACCAGGTATCGACCACCTGATTGCCATGCGTATTGATGATCTTGATCGCCTGGCCTTTGTTGAGGCGTGCCGCCCGGCCTCGACGCGCCGGAATCAACACCGCCTCGTTGGCGCGCTCGTGCGGCTTGATCGTTGCCTTTGCCATCGACTTCCTCCCGTTGAGCTGGCTCGTGTCCCGTTGCCGCGATCATAGCCGAGCGGAAGAGAAGCTTGAAGCCTCCCAGCCCCTCCTATCTGTCAACGGTGCCATCCCGATGCAGCGATACGCCGCGACAGCGGGCCGCGCCTCTCTGCTATCCTCTCGCCACAAGACAGGTTCAGCCGTGCGCGGTCGTTGGCGGGACCAACGACGGGCATGAGACGCATGGAGCGCAATATGAGAGCATCTTTGACCGCTGCGATCGCCGCTATCGCCTTGCTGGGCTGGGCGGGAGGAGCGCTCGCCGATGGCGACGCCAAGAAGGGCGAGAAGATCTTCAAGAAGTGCATGGCCTGCCACAAAGTCGGCAAGGATGCCAAGAATGGCGTCGGACCGCTGCTGACCGGCATCGTCGGGCGCACGGCCGGCAGCGTCGAGGGCTATGCCTATTCGGGCCTCAACAAGAATTCGGGTGCTGCCGGCCTGGTCTGGACGGAAGAGAACATCCTCGCCTATCTCCCCGACCCCAATGCCTTCCTGAAAAAGTACCTGACCGATGCCAACAAGGCCGATCAGGCGGCCGGCACCACCAAGATGACCTTCAAGCTGCCCAAGGAGGACGAGCGCATGGACGTGATCGCCTACCTGAAGACGTTCCCAAAACCCTGATCCATTCCCTGGCAGCATTGCGGCGGCTGTGACTTTGACTATGGTGCGCCCTCCAAGCCGATTTTGATCAGCGGGACAGGGCAGATGGCTGGGACGGCAGAACCAACAGATGCGAAGCGGCCGAGGGTCGGCCTCTTCGTCACCTGCCTCGTCGACCTGATGCGGCCATCGGTCGGGTTTGCCGCGGTGAAGTTGCTGGAAGCGGCGGGCTGCGACGTCGAGGTACCCCGCGCCCAAACCTGCTGCGGGCAGCCGGCCTACAACTCGGGCGACCGGGAGACGGCGGCGCTGCTCGCCCGCCAGACCATCGAGGCACTGGAATCGTTCGACTATGTGGTTGCCCCGAGCGGCTCCTGCGCCGGCATGCTGAAGCGCCACTACCCTGAGCTCTTTCCCAAGGACGATCCGTTCCGCGAGCGCGCTCTCGGCTTGGCCAAGAAGGTGTACGAGCTTGTCTCCTTCCTCGTCGATGTGCGCGCGATGACCTCGGTCTCAGCCCGTCTGAGTGGCAAGGCGACCTACCACGACAGCTGCTCGGGGCTGCGCGAGCTCGGGATCCGAGCCCAGCCGCGCAAGCTGCTCGCCACCGTCGCCGGCTTGGAGCTTGTCGAGATGGCGGAGCCGGAAGCCTGCTGCGGGTTCGGTGGCACCTTCGCGGTCAAGTATGGCGAGATCTCCAACGCCATCTGCGAGCAGAAGACGGCGCGCATTTCCGCCACGGGCTGTGATCTCCTGCTCGCCGGCGATCTGGGCTGCCTCATCAACATCGCCGGCAAGCTGAGCCGCGAAGGCCGGCCGATTGCCGTTCGCCACGTCGCGGAGGTGCTGGCCGGCATGACCGGCACGGCCCCGATCGGGGGCACGAAGTGAAGCCGACCGCCCACACTTTCCCCGCGAATGCGACCAAGGCGCTCGCCGATCCCAACCTCCAGATCGCACTCGGCAAGCTGCGCACCAACTATGTCGGCGCGATTGCGGCGGCGCGCGCACGGCTGCCCGAGTTCGAGACGCTGCGCGACGAAGCGCGCGACATCAAGAACCACGTGCTCGCCCATCTCGACCTCTATCTGGAGGAGTTCGAGCGCAAGGTGACCGAGGTCGGCGGCGTCGTGCATTGGGCGTCCACCCACGCCGAGGCGCGCGCCCTCATCCTCGACATCTGCCGCAAGGCTGGCGCCAAGACCGTCACCAAGGGCAAGTCGATGATCTCCGAGGAGATCGCCCTCAACGACCACCTCGCCGCCAACGGCATCGTGCCGGTCGAGACCGATCTCGGCGAGTACCTGATCCAGATCCGCAACGAGCCGCCGAGCCACATTATCGGTCCTGCCGTGCACCTGACGCGCGAGCAGGTGGAAGCCGATTTCCGCCGGTTGCACACCCATCTCCCCAAGGAGCGCAGCCTCGGCGAGGCAACCGAGCTCGTGGCCGAGGCCCGCGGCATCCTGCGCGAAAAGTTCATCGCCGCCGATGTCGGCATCACCGGCGCCAACTTCCTGATTGCTGAGACCGGCACCACCGTCATCGTCACCAACGAGGGCAACGGCGACCTGACGCAGACCTTGCCGAAAACCCATATCGTGCTCGCCTCGATCGAGAAGGTGGTGCCCTCGCTCGAGGACGTCTCCACGATCTTGCGCGTGCTCGCCCGCTCGGCGACCGGTCAGGAGATCTCGACCTACACCACCTTCTCGACCGGCCCGCGCCGCAAGGGCGATCCCGACGGTCCCGAGCAATTCCACGTGGTGCTGCTCGACGGCGGGCGCTCGGAGATCCTCGGCACCGAGTATCGCGACATCTTGCGCTGCATTCGCTGCGGCGCCTGCATGGACCATTGTCCGGTCTATCATGCGGTCGGCGGGCACGCTTACGGCTGGGTCTATCCGGGGCCGATCGGGGCCGCGCTCAATCCCGCCCTGATCGGGCTGGAGGAAGCGGGACACCTGCCGAATGCATCCACCTTCTGCGGACGCTGCGAGGAGGTGTGCCCGATGCGCATTCCCCTGCCGCGAATCATGCGGTTCTGGCGGGAGAAGCAGTTCGCGCTCGGCCGCACGGGGGCACCGGCGAAGCGCGCGATGCGGCTCTGGGCCTGGCTCGCACGGCGTCCGGCGCTCTATCATCTGGGCGCGCGGATCGCCATGCCGCTGCTGCGGCTCGCCGCGCGCGGCCGCGGCCGTTTCCACCAGCTGCCGAAACTGGGCGGCTGGACCGATCACCGGGATTTCCCCGCGCCCGAGGGCTCGACCTTCCAGGCGCAATGGGCCCAGCGCAAGGGCGCGCGGCCATGAGCCGCGACAATCCCCACGCCCGCGACGTGATGCTCGCCCGCATCCGGCGTGCTCTGGGTGTCGCCGGCGACGATGTGGCAAGACGGGTCGCGGTGCAGCGGCGCTTGTCGGCACCGCGCGCCAATACCGTTCCGGCGCGCGCCTCGGGCTCGCGGACCGAGCTGGTCGCCGCCTTCCGGGCTCGGCTGGAGCAACAGTCCGCGACGTTTGCGATGGCAGCCGCCATCGGCGAGGTCCCGGCTCTGGTCGCTGCCTATCTGCGCGAGCATAACCTGCCGGCACGGATCAGGATGGGGAGCGATCCGGCGATTGCCGCGCTGCCCTGGAGTGAAGCGCCGGCCGTTCAGATCGAGCACGGCGCGGCGGCAGGCTCGGACGAGGTAGGCTTCAGCCGCGCGATCGGGGCGGCTGCCGAGACCGGCACGCTGGTGTTGACCTCGGGTCCCGACAACCCGACCACCATCAACTTCCTGCCGGAGACGCACGTCGTTCTGCTCGCGGCAGCCGACGTGGCAGGCTCTTATGAGGAGATCTGGCGCCGGTTGCGCACCCTGCACGGCGACCGCACGCTGCCGCGCACGGTCAACTACATATCGGGTCCCTCACGCACGGCCGATATCGAAGGCATGCTGGTGATGGGCGCTCATGGCCCGCGGCGGCTGCATGTGATCCTGGTCGGCGAGGCCTGATTGCACAAGCCGGCGCGATGACGCTCAACCGCCCTGACATTGGTCGAGGCAGGCGCTCAACTGCTGCTGGCAGGTGCTGCGGTCGCCCGTCGATTTCACGCACTGGCCGAACTGGGCCTTGCACTGGCTGGCGCAACTGTTGCCAGCGACGGCGCGGCTGGTGCCGAGGTTCATCAAGGAGAAACCGAGTGCTGCAGTAAAGATGGCGAATGCGATCAGCAGCCAGACGACATCCTTCTTGGCCCGCTTGCGGGCAAACTCGATCTTCTTCATGATGAACTCCTCGTACCGTTGCGGCCGCTGCTCGTTGATTGGCAGGGCTTGGCTGCTCTGACCGGACTTCTCCGGCTCACTGCTTTGCGCTGAGATGGGCATTGTTCCCGCTTCTGCAATCTCGTTCTTATGCGATAATGGTTACCAAGCCTGACATGAACGCGATCTGAATGAGGCGAGCCCTGGGCACTGTGGCGGGTATGCCATGGTTTTGGGCAATGCTGTGCTCTGCGGGTCACAGATGCACCAGCAGCGGCGGTGCGGCGAATGATTGTCATTCCCGGCCGCGTTCACTACCCTCGCCATTACTTGGTCGGGCACCTGATTTCTACCAGATGGCGCTCACGAGCCTCGGCCGGCTGTTTGGCTGCGAGCGGCGGCTCGCCATGCGCTATGCCCCAGTTCGCGCGCCCCCAATTCCTGGTGAACGCATCCCTCGACCGCGAGGCCGAGGAGTTCCACAGCCGCGAGCTCTACCGGCTCGATCCCCTGCGGCGGCTCGTGCGCACCGGGGTGAGCGACCCCGTCGTCACGTTTCTCGCGCTGTAACGAGCCGAGCCCGGCAACATCTTCTTCCCGGACCTCTACCGCTCGGCCCACATCCACGACGAGTTGGTGCTGCTGCTGTCAGCGGTCGGGGGAATCTGGGTCGCGCTCTGCCTCGACCGGGACGACCGGGCCTTTGGCGAGGGGGAGATCTCGCTCGCGCGCCAGATCCATCCGATGGTCGACCGGCTGCACCGCCTGCATATCGACCGCGGTCTGGTCGGGCGCCGCGCCGCGCACCATGGCAAGGGCGCAAGCCCTCGTCAGCGAGATTCTCGAGGGCAGCGCCATGCCCATCAGCATCGGCGGCGACCCTTCGATCACCATCGCCCGCGTCAGGGCTTTCGCGAAAAAGTACAAGAAACCCGGCCTCGTGCTGGTGTTCCGTCCCATTCATTGATCCAGCTTCGCCGGAATCGAATGAATGGGACGGAACCCTAGATCCGGCATTGGCCGCTCACGCAGCCCTGGCCTTGCGTTTGACCGGCTTCTTTGCCGTCTTGTCCTTGCTGACGCGCCCCAGGCCCATCTTCTTGGCAAGCTCGGAGCGTGCACGCGCGTAATTGGGGGCAACCATCGGGTAATCGTAGGACAGGCCCCAGCGCGCACGGTAATCTTCAGGAGACAGATTGTACTTCGTCCGAAGGTGCCGCTTCAGCGACTTGAACTTCATGCCGTCTTCCAGGCAGATGATGTACTCGTCCTCGACCGACTTCTTGATCGGTACGGCGGGCTTGGGCAACTCCTTCACCGGCTCGTTGGCGGCATGCATCGCGGCGGCAAGCGCGCCATGCACCTGCTCGATCAGCCGGGGCAGGTCGGGGGCAACGACCGTGTTCTTGGTCACATAGGCCGACACGATGTCAGCCGCCATCTCAATCAAGAGTGAATTTGTTTGGCGTTCGCTGTTCACATTGAGGCTCCTTATTGATAATGATCGCATCTATATCAGATACTTCGAACGACTACCAGTCGATTTTCAGCTTCATTGCCGCCGTGTCGAAAGATCGACAGGTTCTCCCGTCATGATGCCGCTGGCCAAGCCCGGCCTTGCCGCACTTGGCCATTTCCTCTAGTGTCCCGCAGCCCAAACCCGTGAACGATCGCCGCGAGCGCCGCCGCCACGCTCTGACCGGAAAATGCAGTAGAATCAGCATGTTGCCAGTGCGGCCTCGATTGGGCGCTCTTACCCGACAGGCCACCAGTCGCCGCCATATCCCAGACGCAGACCAACGGAGATCGCCGACATGCCCGCCAAGCTCAGCCCCCATGAAGCGCTCGTCTACGTGATGGTCACCATGTCGGCCGTGGACAGCTCGATGTCAGACGACGAGTTGCAGAGAATCGGTAGCATCACCAGCAACTTGCCGGTGTTTCGCGATTTCGACGATGAGAGCCTGGTCGAGATCGCTCAGCGCTGCGGCGAGATGCTGTCGGGTGACAAGGGGCTCGATGCCGTGCTCGAGCTCGTGCACCGCTCGCTGCCCTCGACCTTGCGCGAGACCGCCTACGCCCTTGCCGTCGACATCGCTGCCGCCGACTTGCAGATCAAGCAGGAGGAGTTGCGCTTCCTCGAGCTGTTGCGTGACCGGCTCGAGATCTCCAAGCTCGTCGTCGCCGGGATCGAGCGCGGCGCACGCGCACGGCACCGGACAGTCTGAAGCCGGTCACGACCTACCGGCGAAGGCTCGAGGATGGCCCGTCATACCCTATCCGGCCAGTCGCTTCCCCGTAGGTCGAGTCGACCCCGAATGAAATCCGGGGGAGACCCGACAATCCACGGAACGTCGCGCAATGTCGGGTCTCGGGAGCCTGCCCTCGCGGAGGCGAGGGTCGACCCGACCTACCGAACGGATCGACCGGATTTGTTGTCAGATGTCCTCGAGCAGCGCCTCTGCGCTCGAAGCCACGGCAACGCCCGCGCTCGCTTCCACGTTGAGTGCTTCCACCACGCCATTGCGCACCAGCATCGCATAGCGTTTCGAGCGCAATCCCAACCCGTGGCCGGACAGGTCGAGCTCCATGCCGATCGCCCTGGTGAAATCGCCCGAGCCGTCGGCCAGCATCAGAATCTTACCGTCGGCCCCGGTATCCTTGCACCACTGGTCGAGCACGAACACATCGTTGACCGAGATGCAGGCGATGGTGTCGATGCCCTTGTCGCGGAAGGTCTTCGCATGGGCGACGAAGCCGGGCAGATGCTTCAGGTGGCAAGTCGGTGTGTAGGCGCCGGGCACCGCGAACACCGCCACGTGCTTGCCCGCGAACACCTGCTCGGTCGTCAGGTTCTCGGGCTTGCCGTCCTGCATGGTGCCGAAGGTCGCCTCAGGCAGCTTCTGTCCAACCGCGATCGTCATGCCCTATCCTCCACCAGATTGCCGTCGCCTGACGCTCTCATAAAGGGTCATGGCGCCGGCGCAAGGGTGTCCTCGTGCGAAACGCTCTCGATTGGCCATGCCAGGGCTCGATCGCCTCAATCGGGCCGGCGACGGATCTCGACCCCTCGACCCGCGCTCACGATCGTCACCCGCAGCGTCTTGCCGGCGATCACGGCTGGTGCATCGACCTTCGTCAGGTCCACCCGGAATCGTGCGAGACCGCCTTCCTCGCCGTCTCTGACCGGCACCGGCACATAGCTGTAGTCGTCCGCCTCGATGAACAGATCGGTCTCGGCGGCGCCCACCGGGAACCGCACCAGCGCCAACAACTCCGGCGATCCCGACGCGCTCTTCGTCCGCACGAAGCGCTCCAGCACCGGCTCGCTCGCGCCCCCGGCAGGCTCGTCCGACAAGCGTGGCACTGCCGCACGGAAACGTGCCACCGTTGCGGCAATGGCGGGATCGTCGGCGCCCGAGCTGGGGACGATCAGCGACAGCACCGCATCACCGGGAATGCAGATGTCCTTGCAGATGCCGAACACCACGCCGACCTTCAGCTCGACCGGCTTGCCGGCATCCTTGGGCTCGAGGTCGATTGGGAACAGCACCTCGTCCTTGTAGCCGACCGAGGTGCCGAGCGCGTCGGCGAACCGGTGAGGCGCTGGAAAATGCACACTCGCCTTGGCGATGTTCCTCGATTCGTCCCAATCGAACTCCGGCGGCATCCCGCCCGAATCGCCCGGCGTGCGCCAATAGGTTTTCCAGCCAGGGCCCAGCTCGAGCTGCACGCCGGCGACGAGGCGGGTGCCGCCCTTGCCGTCCGCGATGGTCGCGGCGACGATCCGGACGCGCGAGTTGTAGCCCTGCTGCCAATCGCTCGCCGCCGTCACGGCCGCCGCGGGCGAGACGGCGGCGAGTTGCGACCACAGCGCAATCGCGGTCAGGACGGACGGCGTTGCATTTCTCATCGATTCGCGACCTGGTTCGAGTGCTTGGGCGCCACCGCTTCACGGGCGCTGGAATTTGGAGACGTCGCAGGGCCAGATCAAGTCACGCCTTGGTGACCCCAACCCCTTCGAGCACGTGCCCCATGCTGCCGATGCAGCTCCGCCTACTTATCACTTCACACAAGGGCCATGGTGCGGCTAGACTTTGCCCATGCGAATCCCCCGCAAGGCCAGCAAAAAGAAATCGGGCTCCGGCAGCTATCTGGACGGACAGCTCCTGATCGCCATGCCATCGATGACGGACCAGCGCTTCGCGCGCTCGGTCATCTACATGTGCGCCCATTCGGCCGAGGGCGCGATGGGCCTCATCATCAATCAGCGTGCGCGCCACATCGATTTTCCCGAGCTGCTGCGCCAACTCTCGATCCTGCCGACGGGCGGGGATGCCGAGGAGATCGAGGAGACCCTCGCCGAGATGCCCGTCCATGTGGGCGGGCCGGTCGAGACCGGACGCGGCTTCGTGCTGCATTCCTCCGACTATTCAACGCCCGAGAGCACGCTCGAGATCGATGAGCAGATGTGCCTGACGGCGACGATCGACGTGTTGAAGGCGATCGCCAATGGCCGGGGCCCCGAGCAGGCGATGCTCGCCTTGGGCTATGCGGGTTGGGGGGCGGGGCAGCTCGAGCGCGAGATCCACGCCAATGGCTGGCTCAACTGCCCCTCCGACCGCGAGCTGGTGTTCGATACCGACCTCGGTGACAAGTACACCCGCGCGCTCGCCAAGCTCGGCATCGACCCGACGCATCTGGTGAGCGATGCCGGCCATGCGTGAGTTGCAGGCGCCACTGATCGTGCGCCAATGACCGCTGAACCGCCCGCCGCCACGACCACCGGCTATCTGGCCGCCGACGGCTTCCTGCCCGATCTCCTGGCCGAGGTAGGATCACGACAGCTTGCAACCCATGGTCGCCTCGTCATCGCGGCAGGCCCCGCCGAGCCGCTCGCATGGGCCGCCAACACCTGGCAAGATCCCCAGCGGATCCCCATTGCCTCGATCGGCGATGGCGCGAGCAAGTTGCGCGCGATCCAGCGGAGCTGGGCGCTCTACGCGCTCGATCACCATCGCCGTGCCGCCCTTCTGGTCGGGAAGCTACCGAAGGTCTTGGCCAAGCCGCTGGTGTTTCCCGCGCCCGCTCCGGCATCCCCGCTCGGCTCGTTCACGCTGATCGATGCCTCGACCCTGCTTGCGTCCGCCCACTGCTCGAGCCCGTTTGTCCATGGCGAGGCCCGCTTCCTCGAGGACAAGGAAGGGCCGCCGAGCCGGGCCTATCTGAAGCTGTGGGAGGCGCTGACGATTGCCGGCATCCACCCGATGCCGGGCGATCGCTGCCTCGATCTCGGCTCGGCGCCGGGCGGTTGGACCTGGGCGCTCGCCAAGCTCGGCGCCGAGGTGATCTCCCTCGACAAGGCCCCGCTCGAGCCGAGCATCGCCGCCATGCCGGGTGTCAGCCATCTGGCGATGAGCGCTTTCGCCCTCGACCCGCGTGACGCCGAGCCGGTCGACTGGCTGTTCTGTGACGTGATCTGCTATCCCGCGCGCCTGATCGGGCTGATCGAGCGCTGGCTCGCCGCCGGCAAAGCGCGCCGCTTCGTCTGCACGGTCAAGTTCCAGGGCGCGACCGATTTCGGAGCGATCGCCGCCCTGAAGGCGATCGCCGGCTCCCGCCTCATGCATCTCCACCACAACAAGCATGAGCTGACGTGGATGAGGTTGTAGGGGACAGGGGACAGGGGAAGCAATAGACAGTTTTTTCCCTGTAACCTGTAACCTGTTCCCTGTAACCTACTGAAAATCAGCTTCAACCCGAAAGAGTTGAGCCGTGTTTCCGATTGTCTGACAAGAGCGTGAGGCGGTTGCCTATCCCACTTCACCACTCACCATTCCCCTACTCGTTCTTCAGGTCGGTCGGCTTGCCCACGACAGTCACGATCAGCGCTCCTGGCTTCAGGAAGGTCTTGGCGACACGGCGGATATCCTCGATCGTGACGGCATCGATCAGCGCATTGCGCTTCTCCACATAGTCGATACCCAGATCCTCGATCTGGATGCCGAGCAGCTGGCTCGCGATCTTGGAGCTGGAGTCGAACCGCAGCGCATAGGACCCGATCAGATAGCTCTTGGCGTTGTCGAGCTCTTCTGGCGTCGGCCCGTCGCTCGACATGCGGGTGAGCTCCTTGCCGATCACCTCGAGCGAGGTGCCGATCGCCTCGTTCTTGGTCGCGACCCCACCCAGATAGAGCGACGCACGCTGGTAGGTCTGCATGTAGGTGTAGACCGAGTAGGCAAGGCCGCGCTTCTCGCGCACCTCCTCCATCAGCCGTGAATTGAACCCGCCACCGCCAATGATGTAGTTGAGGATGAAGGCCGACATGTAGTCGACGTCCTTGCGCCCGATCGCGCCGTGGCCGAACTGTGCAACCGACTGTGGCACATCCATCTCGACGACCGTGCGCGTCGGCCCCCCCTGCGGCGCCGCCTCGGGCACGACCACGAGGCGGGCCTCGGGCGCCAGCGCACCGAACACCCGGTCGAGCAGCACTCCCAGCGCCGAGGCATCGATATCGCCGACGACGGAGATCTTGAGATTGCCGCGGGCAAAGACCCGCGAGCGATAGTCCTCGAGATCGTCGCGGGTGATCGACTTGACGCTGGCAATGGTGCCGGTGACCGGCCGGCCATAGGGGTGATCGGGGAAGGCGATCCGGAACCAGGTGTCGTTGGCGACCTTATCGGGGTCCTGGGCGTCGAAGGCGATGCCGGCAAGGATCTCGCCACGCATGCGCTCGATCGACTCGGCATCGAAGCGCGGCTTCGTCAATGCGAGCGCGAGCAGATCGGCCGCCTTGTCACGGTTTTCGGTCAAGCTCTGGAAATTGCCCGAAAAGCTGTCGCGGCCGGCTTCGAACCCGAGCTTCATCGCCAGATCCTCGACGCGCTCCTGGAACTCCGCCGATTTGATGTCGCCTGCCCCCTCGTCCAGCATCGCGGAGAGGATATTGGCGACGCCCGGCTTGGCGGTCGGATCCTGGGAGGAGCCGCCGGTGAAGGCAAACGACATGGTCGTCAGCGGCAGGCTGTGCTGCTCGACGAGCCAGGCCTCGATGCCGCCGGGGCTCTTCACCAACTGGATCTTCATGGCGAAGGCCGGACGGCTGGTTGCGGTAGTGGCGAGCGCAATCGGGATCATGGTGAGAACCATAAGTGCGAGGGAGCGGAGGCGTTGGGTGGTCGTCATGTGGATGTCCAAGTTCAAGCAGCCCCAGCGGAGCGGGTGCGGCGGTGGCGTCTGATCGGCGTGACCGTCAGCCGCCGCCGGCTGCGGCCGTCGGCAGCAGCCAGCCGGTGACGGACGCCTTCTTCGCCAGATAGTTGCCAGCCGCCAACTTCAGGTCGTCGACCGTCACGGCCTTCAGCCGATTCGGCCATTCCTCGATGTCGGCGATCGACTGCCCGACGACGATACCCCAGCCATAGCGGCGGGCGAGGCCTCCCAGGCTGTCGGACTCATAGACATAGTCCGCGATATAGGCCCGACGTGCGCGCTCGAGCTCGAGGTCGGTCACGCCGTTCCTCACAATGTCATCGATACCGGCATCGATCGCGGCCTCGAGCTTGGCGAACTCTATCCCAGTCGCTGCCACGGCGTAGAGCGAGATGCGCCCACCGTCGAGACCCGAGGAGGAGTAGAAGCCGGTGATGTTGGCGGCGAGCTTGTCGGCGACGACGACCGACTTGTAGAGGCGGCTGGTCGAGCCGGACGCGAGGATCTTGACCAGGAGATCGATCGCCTCGGCCTCGCGCGGCTTTGCCGTCACGTAGCTCGGCGTCAGATAATGACGCTCGATCGTCGCCTGGCCGGCACGCGGATCGAGCAGCTCGATCCGGCGCGGCGCGACCGCGGGCGGCTCGCTGGCGCGCGGCAGGCGCAATGTCTCATGGTTGGCCGGGATCTTGCCATAGGTCTCCCTGGCGAGCTTCAGCACCTCGTCGGGCTCCACGTCGCCAGCCACGACCAGAATGGCGTTGTTGGGTGCGTAGTAGCGCTTGTAGAAGGCGAGCGCGTCCTCACGCGTCAGCCCTGCCATCTCGTGCTCCCAGCCGATCACCGGCAGCCCATAGGGATGGGATAGGTAAAGGATCGCATTCATCTGCTCGTCGAGGATGGCGGAGGGATTGTTCTCGGTGCGCGAGCGCCGCTCCTCGAGGATGACGTTGCGCTCGGTCAGCACTTCTTTCTCGTCGAGGCGCAGGTTGACCATGCGGTCCGACTCCATTTCCATCACCTTGCGCAGCCGATCCTTGGCGACGCGCTGATAGTAGGCGGTGACGTCGTGCCCGGTGAAGGCGTTGTCCTGGCCGCCGAGCCGCGAGATGATCTTCGAGAATTCGCCGGTGCCGATCTTCTCGGTGGATTTGAACATCAGGTGTTCGAGGAAATGGGCGATGCCGGAGACACCCGGCGGCTCGTCGGCCGCACCGACCCGATACCAGACCATGTGCGTGACGACGGG
>JANNSW010000189.1:0-4593 GCA_031403055.1 Hyphomicrobiaceae bacterium
GAGCGGAACAGGTCGCTCAGCGCGTCGTCAGGCTTCAGGCGTGGCAATCCGGCGATGGCCGCCAAGCCAACCGCCAGCAGCAACAGCAGCGTCGTGAGCGGCCTTGCGACCGCAGCGAGGCCGATACGCTCGAGACCGAAACCGATGGACCACATGCGGACTGAATTCCTGGAGGGAAACGAAGCATCAGCGTCGCGCGAAAAGCCGGCGCTGTCGATGCGACGCTTGGGGAGCGCTATCCTCCGCCCGTAATCTGTCCCTCGAGGCCTGCCGGCAGCAGCCAGCGCTCGAACTCCGCGAGTGCGGGAAAGGTCTCCAGCATCCAAAAGCCGAAATTGGTGATGGAGCCCGTCAGAAAGAGGATGCCGGTCAGGACGAGCGCTGCCCCCATCACTTTTTCCACCCGGCCGAGGTGGCGTTTGAAGAGGTGGAAGAAGCCCAGGAACGGTTTGATCGCGACAGCGGCCAGCACGAAGGGGATGCCGAGCCCGAGCGAATAAACCAGGAGCAACGAGATGCCACGCGTAAGGCTGGCTTCGCTCGCCGCCGTCGTCAGCACCGCAGCCAGCACCGGGCCGATGCAAGGTGTCCAACCAAAGGCAAAGGCAAGCCCGATCAGATAGGCTGGGAAGTAGCCGGCCGTCGTGCCGGCCATGTGGAAGCGCAGGTCGCGATAGAAGAATGCGATCTTGAACACGCCGAGGAAGTGCAAGCCGAACAGGATGATGATCGCGCCGGCAACGATCGATAGCTCACTTTTCCAACTCTGCAGCACTTGCCCGAACAGGGAAGCACTTGCCCCCAATGCCACGAACACGGTCGTGAAGCCGGCGACAAAGCACAGCGAGGAGAGGATGACCCGGCGATAGACGGCCGATTGCTGATCACCCTTGCCCTCGCTCAGCATGTCGAGCGTGGTGCCCCCGAGGAAGCCCAGATAGGGGGGGACGAGCGGCAGCACGCAGGGCGAGAGGAAGCTCAACAACCCTGCGAAGGCAACGAGGAGGTAGATCTGCAGGTCGGGCATCGGTCGATCCGTTCAGGGTCGAGGCTCGGCAGCCTCATGCTGGGCTCCTATACGCTGAACCCGGCCAGAAAGAGTGTCCGGCGCGCTTCAATTGCGGTTGATGTGACGTGTGGGAGCGTTGCGGGTCAGCCATGCGTTGTCACGCATCCGGCCAAATCGCATGGGCAGGAGTGGATGGGGCCGCCTATAGTGTGACCGGTCGATTGTTGTTCCGAGGGCGAAAAACCCGATGCCTCCAGCAAACGCGCACTCGAGCGGCGGATCCTACGTGCAGGGTGCGATCCTTGCCACCTGCGCTGGCATCCTCTGGTCGTTGATGGGCCTCGGGGTGAGGATGTTCGAGGATGCAACCTCGTTCCAGATCCTTCTCTATCGGTCGATCGGCCTGGTCGCGACGCTGTTCGTGTTCCTTGCGATTCGCAGCCGGGGTCACCCATTCGCGTTGATCGGTACGGCCGGGCCACTGTCGATCCTGGCGAGCCTCTTTCTCGTCATCGCGTTCGGAGGCAGCATCATCTCGCTGAAGGAAACGACGATTGCCAACGCCGTGTTTCTGCTCTCGACCGCGCCGCTGCTGTCGGCGCTGCTCTCTCGCATCGTGCTGGGCGAATCGGTGCGTGCGATCACTTGGGCCATGATGGTGCTCGGCAGCCTCGGTGTGGCGATCATGGTGGTGGAGGGCATCTCGCTCGGCCGGGTCGTCGGCAATGTGGCGGGGCTGCTTTGTGCACTCGCATTCGCGGCCTATGGCGTCACGCTCAAAGCCGAGCGAACCGAGGATTCGACACCGGTCGTGTTCTTTGCGGGACTTTATGCGAGCGTGGCGGCGGCTGCGGCAGTCTTGGTCGCGGGCGAATCAATCACGGTCTCGGCCCATGACACCGTGCTCGGCATCGGGCTCGGAGTGGTCGTGCTGGCCGGTGGGCTCGTCATGTTCACATTGGGAGCAAGGCTGATCCCGGCGGCCGAAGCGACGCTGCTGTGCATGACGGAAGTGGTGCTGGCGCCAGTCTGGGTATGGTTGTTCATCGGTGAGCGGATGGGGATCTATTCGCTGATCGGTGGCAGCATCCTGCTGACGGCGCTCGTCATCAACGCACTATCGGGCCTGTGGCCGGAGCGCCGGGCTGAGCTCGATGACGACGGTGACGCCTATGCCTATGCCGAGGAGAGCTATGCTCGGCCAGCTGCCCAGCCCAGACCCGCTCTCCGCCGCCCGTCCCGTGGACCATTGCGGTCTCCCCGCTACGTCGAATAGGCTGATGCCAAACCTGCCATGGTCACAGGAGTTGCCGATGTATGCTCGGATTGCAGAAAAACTCGCAGCGGGCGCGATCATCGTGCTCGACGGCGGCACGGGCACCGAGATCGAGCGGCGTGGCGCACCGATGTCGGAGGAGAGCTGGTGTGCGGCGGCAACGCTCTCGCATGGCCATATCGTTCGAGCCGTGCATGAGGACTACATTCGCGCCGGCGTCGAGATCATCGCCGCCAACACCTATGGCTCGAGCCCGTTCATTCTCGACCATTACGGCAAGCTCGCCGACCTGGCCGGACTCGACGCCGCGGCGGTCCGGATCGCCAAGGAGGCCCGCGATGCAGCTGGGAGCGGGCCGGTTGCGATCGCAGGCTCGTTCTCGGTGATGCGGCCTGCGGTCGCTGGAACGGATCGCACCGCCGACGGTCATTGGCCAGAGCAGCGTGCGCGCGAGATCTTGCAGCGCAAGGCCGAGGGGCTCGCGGAAGCCGGCGTCGATCTGATCATGATGGAGATGATGCGCGATACCGATTATTCGCTGTGGGCGACAGAAGCGGCGGTTGCGACCGGGTTGCCAGTCTGGGTCGGTCTCTCGGTCGAGCGCGACAAGCAGGGGCGCATGCGCGCCTATTCGCGCAACGAGTTCTCGGTCAGCGACCTCACCGTGGCGCTGATGGGAACCGGCGCCAAGCTGCTCTCGGTCATGCATTCGCCCACCGACCTGACCGGTCCCGCGCTCGAGGAGGCGAAAACGGTCTGGAAAGGCCCGCTCGGCGCCTACCCCGAGCAGGGCTATTTCGAGATGCCGAACTGGCGTTTCGTGCCGCTCGCGCCCGCCGATTTCGTCATCGCCTGCCGTGGCTGGATCGGGCAGGGCGTGCAGGCGATCGGGGGCTGCTGCGGCACTGGACCCGATCACATCCGCGCGCTCGCCGAGGCCGTGCGTGGCATGGGAGTGGGGTCTACAACTCCTCGATGATCCGCTTGTAGTCGGCTGCGGGGAACGCGCGCAGCACGTGGGGATCGACATAGCCGTCGGCGCGGGCGGTCAGCAGGTAGCGCATCATCGCCTCGTCACTGGGCATCTCGAACACCTGGACGAGGTCGTAGGCACCCATCGTCAGGTAGATGTCGGTGCTGCGGCCGCCGGCCTTCTCGACGCGCTCGGCGCTGAGCTTGGCGCGCGCGGTGGAGCTTTTGATGTCGGCAAGGCCCTTCTGGGTGTAGCGCATCAGCGAGATGAAATGGGGCATGGGTTTCTCCTTCAAGCGACGGAGCGCCCGAGTGCGCCCGCCAGATCTCCTCGTTCGCCGACTGCCACCCGCTCGAGGCCGAGCCATTGGGCCATGAGCCGAAGCTCCGCGGCGAGGGCGGGCACCACGGCGCGACTGTCCACACCTGGCTCGCCAAAGGCTGCATGCACGAGCAGGCGGCTACTCGCCCGATCCGATTTCAAGTCCACGCGCGCCGCGATCCGGTCCCCGAGCAGGAATGGCAGCACGTAGTAGCCGTATTGGCGCTTCTCGGCGGGCGTATAGAGCTCGAGCCGGTAGCGGAAGCCGAACAAAGCCTCCGTCCGGTCCCGCTCGAACACCAGCGAGTCGAACGGCGAGAGCAGCGCGCAGCCTTCGATCCGGCGCGGGTGCTTCGCGCTGGGATCGAGATAGTAGGGCCGCTCCAGGCCGCGGATCTCGACAGGAAGGGCCTCGCCTGCCTCGACCAGCTCGGCGAGCCGGGCGCGTCCGTCATCGATGCCGAGGCGGAAATAGTCGCGCAGGCACCGCTCGCTCGCGATGCCATGCGCCTGCAACGACAACCGAAGCAGCGCTCGCTGGGCCTCGTCTCGTGCTGGTGCCGGCGAGGCGAGGACAGCGTCCGGCAGCACCCGTTCGGGCAGATCGTAGACACGCTCGAAATTGCGCCGCGTCGCCGTCGTCACCTCGCCAGTCCAGAACAGATATTCGAGCGCGATCTTGCCATCGCTCCAGCCCCACCAGGCGCCGCGCGAGGGGCCAGCCTCGGTAAGCGCGGACGCGCCGAGGGCGCCGCGGTCCCTGATCTCGGCGCGGACGCGATCCAGATAGTCACCGCGCTCGCGGGCGAAGGCCGTGAGATCCTTGTAGGGCCCGATGCCAGTGCGGGCATCCTCCATCCGCCAGCGCAACAGCGGCTGGATGGCAAGCGGGAGGAGCGAGGCCTCATGGGCCCAGTACTCGAACAGCTCGACTTTTAGTTTTCCAAAGAAGGATTCAAAATCCATATTTCCATAAACATCTGGCTCGCGCTTGCCAAGCAAGTTCAAGTTGGG
>JANNSW010000190.1:0-3731 GCA_031403055.1 Hyphomicrobiaceae bacterium
AGCGGGAATCTGGGCGCTAGCAAAGCTCTTGTCGCGAACGGTCTCCTTGGTCTGGTGTTCCAGCACACGCTCGAAGAGCGTGTCGAAGTTGGTGGTCACGATCGCCGGTCTGCCCTCGAAGTCGCGGGAGAGTCTCAGAAGCGTGGCATGGGCATCGGTGTTCGATGCTGTGTCGGCATCGAGTTCTTTGGCGACGGCCTCGTAGAGACTTCTTCGATCAGCAAGGCGCCGATTGAGCGAGCCGATAGTTTCCTCGTAGCGGGTGTTGTTGAAGGAACGCTTCTCTGCAGGATCCATCGCCAGACCGAGCCGCTTGAACACGTTCTGGGTGAGTTGCGGGAAGTTTGGAAGTGCGGGCTGAGAGACGCCGGCGCCGCAGAGAAAAACAACCTCGCCGCGGATCGCGGCAGTGATGAGTTTAGTTGAGATGTCCGGGCCAGTTGGAGAAAACCTCATGAGCGCGCTCGTTGCGCAGCTTCAAAGCCCCGGGTCTCAGCCCATCGCCGAAGATCAAGTCTGCCATCGGGCAATATGAAATGTGCACGGCGCGCCCGGATGATCTCAAGACCGGCAATTGCCTGCTCGGTATCGCCGGACGGGTTTGGGCCTTGGTAGATGACGCCGGCCAGCTGCCAGCTGCGTAATCCGCGCTGTTCGATGACGGTCAACATGGGGCCGCCGCTCATGCCGCCAAAGTTGAAATTGTTCGGCGGAAGTCCGGTGCCCATGACAT
Source organism: Hyphomicrobiaceae bacterium (assembly GCA_031403055.1). Classification (GTDB taxonomy): domain Bacteria; phylum Pseudomonadota; class Alphaproteobacteria; order Rhizobiales; family Hyphomicrobiaceae; genus JANNSW01. The sequence continues at coordinate 734 of JANNSW010000190.1, forward strand.
CCAAAAGATGCTGCCGCTCAATCATGCTGCAGACGTCCGTATCACTCACGCTTGAGGCCACGCCAGCGGCCGAACACACGCCGAAAGAGACCTCGCGCCGCCCGAGCCACACCGTCGACACGCCTGGAAAGCCGGAATACGTTACGCCACGCTCCGGCTGCGGCGGTGAGGGTGGCCAGCGATTCTGGTGACCGGTTAGAACTGTCTTTCCTAACGCCCGCAACTCATTCGCCGAGATTCGGAACGTCGCGATGTCGATGTCATCATCGATGGCGATCAAGCAGTCTGAATCAGTGATATCGAAGCTGAGATCAGCGCCGATCTGGCAGGAAATTGCACCTCCCTCAGCGCAGGCGGTTTGCATGCCCCGGATCACATGTGCCGCCGTCACGCCGAACAGGGCTGCACCGGTATCGATAAAAAAAGCCGAGCCATTCCGCGCAACCAGTCCTGCACCGTCCAATGCCGGGACAACCCAGTATAGCGGCGTCGTGAGCGAGGCGACGAATTCCAGCTCAGCCCGGCCAAGGCCAGCCGCCATGATCCTCTTCGCTTCGTCTATGCCGAGCATGATCGTCTTCCGTTGTGCAGCAACCAGTAGTGGTAGTGGGATAGAAAATGGCAAGCTCAACCGCGACAGAATGAACAAGTCGTCCACAGCCTTCGGTCTCGCAGATGGCCCAGAAGTTGAGCCAGTCATCGCTCGGCAAGACAGCGTGTTCGCGCAGAACGGCGGCAAAGAAGTCCGATGTCGTTGCACATCGCATATCGCCATCTGTAGTGAAGCGGCGACATGCTACTGTCGTTGATCTGCGTTGACCTTCAGCTTGACCGCCTCACTAACGCGCAAGCCCGTGCCATACCCGATCGACAGCAGCACGCGGGCCTGCAGGTTGTCGGCGACCGCAAGCAGACGTCTGGCTTCGTCGGCGCTGAGACACTGCGGCAGCCTTACCGGCTCCTTGATGTGGTGGATCTCGTTGGCGAGATCGAGCCGCCGCATGGTGACGCGAAACAGAAAGCGCAGCCCGGTCATCGTCCGGTTGCGCGTCTGGATCGAGGTCCCTGACTCTGTCAGGTGCAGCTGGAACAGCCGCACCTCGTCGACGGTCGACGTGTCGGGCAAGCGCTTCAGCCAGGCTGCAAAGCGCTTGCAGGCGCGAATGTGCCCGATCTGCGAGCCCTTCGAGAGGTGACGCGAAACCATGTCCTCAATCATGCGCTGGCGCAGCGGCGAGGCGGTGGTAGGCTTGGTCGGTCCAGGCTTGGTCATGGGGAGTTCCAGTCCTTGAGTGAGGTTGACGAGACCTCGATCCTCAAGCTGGGGCTCCCCGCCCGTTACGCCTGTTCTCTCAACTGGTTACCGTGTCGACTGGGCGCCGCCCTATCGGCTCCTGCATCCCGCGCAGCGGGCTGTTGCGCAGCAACTTCGTGCAATGATCATCTCTACCGTGGCTGAAGCTGAAACGAGAACGGGCCGACACGCGTTGACATGTCCCACGGTATCTGCTTGCGATTTGTCTCCTTTGCGACGTCGTTGCGTACCGCGCTCAGCATCAAACTCACATCGGCATGGGGCTGCGCTAGATGTTTTACCAGCGCCCCGGTGAACGGCGAGTTGCGCCCCGAGCCGTCGACCGCCTCGTCACCGGGCGTCGTTGAGAAGGCGATGTCTACACCGACGCGGATCTGCATACTGGCGAGACCCGAGCCGATCTCGGTGGAGCGCGAGCCCATGGCACGGGCGAGGTTCCGCGATAGCGGATTGTATCGGCAGGCATCGAGGAATAGGATGTTTGTAGTACGTGCCCCACGCTTCATGATGTCAAGCAAAGCATCCAGCCGAACCAATTCGAGTTCTAATGCGGAGGCCATGGTCAGCTCGGCATCGATCGGCACGAGATAGTTCTGTCCGGCAAACTGGAGGCCGTGGCCGGCATAGAAGAACACACCGGCTTCTGCGCCGGATAAAGCAGTAGCGAAATCAACTATTTTGCGCTCGAATGCCGCCTTGTCGAGGTCGACACCGTCGATCACCAAAAATCCGAGCGACTTCAGCACAGCCGACACGTCGTCGGCGTCGTTCTTTGGATTGGCGAGGGCTGGAGTGTGCCGATAGCTGGAATTGCCGATAACGAGTGCAACCTGCCCGCCAGCAGCCGCCGGAGCGCTCCGCGCTGCGACAACGGTGAGAATGACAAGAGCGGCAATCAGAGCTCTCATGGAGAACGTTACCGAGGAGATGATTTTCCTTCGAGATGAGCCGGAACACTTGCCCATGGTGAAGAGGCTTCGGTGCGATTGTGAAACGTCCACTTAGAATATCCTCGCTCGCGATGTCCGTATCTGCGGCAAACTAATAGACGCGTGAGGCAAAGTAGTAATGTGACTAGAGCTAATCGATCGCGGAAGAGTAAAGACTACGGGCAACTCGGAAGCCGCTAAAGTCGTTCCGATTGTTGGGTCCGCCCCTACTGCGACCCGCCGCGCGCAGGCTTCTTGAGTCGCTGATCCAGGTGCCACCGCGAAGAACGCGAGTGCAATTGGCGGTATCCGGCGCGGCAGTGCCATCGGTGGGGGCAGCCGCGTATGCGTTCTCAATGTAGCAGTCCTGCACCCACTCCCACACGTTGCCACGCATGTCATAGAGGCCGAAGTCGTTGGGCTTGAACGAACCCACTGGCGCCGTCTGCTTGCCGCCCCACTGGCTCTTACAGCCATCGCAGTTGGCATTGCTCACATCCAGATCGTTGCCCCACGGGTAGACCGTCATTCTTCCGGCACGCGCAGCGTACTCCCATTCCGCTTCAGTCAAAAGGCGGTATGGCATTCCTGTCCTGGTGGACAACCATTTGAGATAGCCCTGTATGTCGTTCCACGACACGTTTACAACGGGTCGATTACCACGACCCCAATCGCGATCGTTAGGCTTATGTGAACAGCCGCCAGCTGTGTAGCAGGCATCCCATTCAGCGAATGTGACTTCGTACTTTGATAC
>JANNSW010000191.1:0-3226 GCA_031403055.1 Hyphomicrobiaceae bacterium
AGGCGGGAAAGCCGTGCGGCTGGGCGTCGATGCGCTCGAAGCCGGGTGGCGGGGCAATGCGCTCGGCGAGCGTCTGGCCGGCCGGCGGTGGCGCCGCCAGCCAGGGATAGGGCGACGCCCCGGCCAATGCAGGACCGATCAGGCCGGCCGACACAATGAGCGCGGCGAGAATGGATTTCCAGAACGGCATCGCGGACCTGCCCCAATTCGTTGACGAGCGTCTGTCATAGCCCAGGAAAGCGGCGGCGGCTGGGCGGTTGGCTGGAAGGCAGCGCGGAGGGCCCTTGCGCTCCGAGCGCACCCATATACTCTGAGCGCGTCGAGCGGAGCCTGTCTCGCAGCCAGAGGCGAGTGGAGCGCACACCATGACCGACATCTTCTTCTCCTATTCGAGCAAGGACCGAGATCGCGTGCGCCCCATTCACGAGGCGCTGGAAAAGCTCGGGTTCGATGTGTTCTGGGACCAGCAGGTGCCGGCGGGGACGGACTGGGATTCCTGGATCAAGGACCAGTTGAAGCGCTGCCGCGCGGCGATCGTGTTCTGGTCGGGAACGTCGGTATCGTCCAACAACGTGCGCCAGGAGGCGACGATTGCCTCCAACGAAGGCAAGCTGGTGCAGGTGATGTTCGATCTCCTGCGCCCCGAGCAGTTCCCGATGGGGCTCTATTCCTCGCAGGCGATGGATTTTTCGACGTGGCAGGGCGACACGACGGATGCGAAGTGGGCGCTGCTCATGCGCGAGCTGGAGGTGAAAGTGACGCCGCGCTGGATCATGCAGCGGGTGATGGCGGTCGAGGCGAACCTCAAGTCCGAGCGCCAGAAGCGCGAGGCGGCCGAAGCCCGCGAGCAGGCGCTCGAAACCCAAGTTTCGCGCGAGATCGACGAGCAGCGCGGCTTGCGGCAGGCGCGCGACGAGGCGCGGCGGGAGTCGGAACGGGCCCGCGGCGAAGCCCAGCGCGCGGCCGGCGGCTCCGAGGTCGGCGAGGCGGCGCTGTCCGAGGTGCAGCAGCGGCTGTCGGAAGCCGAGCGGGCGCGGGGCGCGGCGGAAGCAAAGCTGGCCGCGAGGCCGATGCGGACGCCGCGGTGGTTGTGGTGGGCGGCGCCGGTGGTGGTGGCGGGGGCCATTGGAGTTGGGGTCGTCGTCGCAAGTCTTGATGTAACTAGACTGCCGTTGGCTCTATCGACTTCACAAACAATTTCGACGGGTTCCTCCAGCAATTCCGACTGCTCTAAAATATACACACAAGAAAAGTGCAATATTGTCCGAAAATGTATTTGGGATCATACTGACAGTGATTGCAAGAAAATTGGAGACGGTCAATAGGCAGGTGAAGTTTATTGAGTGCATGATCGACTTGTATCCGACAATGTCGCGAGTATCGGCGCCGTGACGGCCGCGAGCATGACCATCGACATCGACGGCGACGGCCTCGCCGACGACACACTCAAAACTCACCCATCTCAGGCTCTTTTCGTGCTCCGTGCCGGCCATGAACGATTTCGATGACCTCGTCGTGCATACGAAAGCACAAGGGCGTAATAGCGAAGCGTATTCCGCCATGACGAGGCAATGCACCTGCATTTCGGCGGATTACGGCGCGAAGGGCGCCATTGGTTGGCTAAGCAATGGCGGGTTACGGCTCAGTCAACAGCCGGGCCCAACCCGCCCTATCTCTCCGGATCGATAGTCTCGACCCGATCCCGATAGATCTGCACGATCCTGCTCACTGCGCTGAGGCCGCAAACATGGTCCCAGATCGGCGCCACGATCGCGTGGAACTGGCGCATGGTGAGATTGCCGGTGCGGAAGTGGATGATCCGAGGTCCGTCGGCAGCGGCCATGGCTCGATGGATGAAATCCGCATCCTTCGTGACGATCGTCAGGTCGTTCTCGGAGGCATGCCGCCAGATGTCCGTGTCGGTCGACGCCGGACCGAAGTCGTCGGCGAAAGTGTAACCGGGTCCGGACCACGGCTTGAACCACCGTGGCAGATTGGCGTCGATCAGGTAGCCGGCCATCACGCAACAGCTTGGATGCTGTAGCCCCGGTCCATCATGCGACTTGCAAACTCCAGGCAAGCCGCCACGTCCTCCCGCTCCAGCATGGGATGCTGATGCAGGATCTCGTCTATGGACTCGCCTGCTGCCAGGTAGCCGAGGATCGTGGCAACCGTGATGCGCAGGCCGCGGACGGTCGGCTTACCGTTGCAGACGTCCGCTATGACGGTAATGCGGCCGGTCAGGCTGGGGGACTGGATCATGGCGCCACCATACACCGGACGGGGCGGGATCGCGAGGCGTATCCCGCCACTGAGTTGCCCGCAAACTGGCGGATTGCAGCCCGGTCGAGCCGGGCCGTAACCCGCCTATGGGTTTGACGGCACTGGCGGGGTTACGGCGCTTGCGCGCCTCTCTCGAGCAACACGTCGCCAGCACGTAGGGTGGATTGGCGAAGCGTATTCCGCCATGACGAGGCAATGCACCTGCATTTCGGCGGATTGCGGCGCGAAGGGCGCCTAATCCGCCTTACGTGCTGTCGCTCGTCACGACCGAATGTGGCACCAGCATCGTCCGCCCAACTGCCGCCCCCTGACCCCGCCCCGCATCCATGCTATGGCACGGCCGCAACCGAGCCAATCAACACCAGAGCCCGACATGGCGAAAATGAAGGTCGTCACCCGCTTTGCCCCCTCGCCGACCGGGTTCCTGCATATCGGGGGCGCGCGCACGGCGCTGTTCAACTGGCTCTATGCCAAGGGCCGGGGCGGCAGCTTCCTGTTGCGCATCGAGGATACCGACCGCGAGCGCTCGACCGAGCCTGCGGTCGAGGCGATCCTCGATGGCCTGAAGTGGCTCGGTCTCGACTGGGACGGCGAGCCCGTGCGCCAGGCGACCCGCGCCGCCCGCCACCGCGAGGCGGCCGAAGCTCTGCTCGCCAACGGCCGCGCCTACCATTGCTACTGCTCGCCCGCCGAGCTCGATGCGATGCGCGCGGGCGCCGAGGCCGAGGGCCGCCCGCCGATCTACGACGGCTCCTGGCGCGACCGGCCGGCCAGCGACGCCCCCAAGGGCGTCGAGCCGGTCATCCGCCTGAAGACGCCGCGCGCAGGCGAGACCGTGGTCGACGACGCCGTGCAGGGCCGCGTCGTGTTCCAGAACAAGGACCTCGACGACCTGATCATCCTCCGCAGCGACGGCACGCCGACCTACAACCTCGCCGTCGTG
>JANNSW010000192.1:0-18697 GCA_031403055.1 Hyphomicrobiaceae bacterium
CAAGCGTGCCGCGCCCGAGCGCGATCGCGCCTGACGAGACGAGAATGACCTCGCGGCCCTGCGTGGCGAGCGTTGCAATGTCATCGGCAAGCGCGTTCAGCCAGGTCGCCTGCAGGCGGCCGGTGGCGCGATCGACGATGAGCGCCGAGCCGATCTTGACGACGATCCGCCGGGCTTTCTGCCATTCTCCCCGCATGGGCGTCCTGTTCCGGTTCTCGAGCGGTCCTTCAGTAGGCGAGAACGGGCCGAGCGGGAAGGGGAGAAGCGGCAAGGCCTCAGAATGGGCTGCGCAGCAGCCGCCGCGTGCGCCGGACGACGCTGCGTGCGGCCTTTCCCGCTTTGCGCACCACCTTGCCGCCGGTCCTGATCGCCGGTCTGGCCACCGAGCCGATCGAGCCGAGCCGGCGCACGGGGTCGATCGAGAGCCGCGTGCGAAGGAACGGAAAGGCCCGATTGAGCCTGATGCCAGGCAAAAGCTTGTCATGCCACTCGATCGGCGCGCTGTGCAGGCCGGCCGGCGAGACGTGAACGACACGGCCGACCTTGTCGTGGCGGCGGCACTGCGTCGTGCAGATGTCGACCGCCCCCTCGTGCAGGAGTACGACGACGTTATGGTCCGCATCGACGAACACGTCGAACACGGTTCCGCGAACGGCGAGGCTCGCGGCCCCAACCTTGATCTTGTAGGCGTCGTGGTCGAGCTTGCCAGTGAGGAACCGGAAGGCGCCCGCCACCAGCTCGAGCACCACCGATGCCGAGCCTTCCTTGCCGTCATAGACGGCCTCGTCGAGCGTGAGCCGGGCGCCCGGCCCGAGCGCGATCTTGGAATCGTCACCCAGCCGGAACTCGCCGCTGCCGGTCTTTCCGGTCTCCAGCACCTCGCTCCGATAGATGGGGTCGCCCTTGGCGAGCTTGTGCGTCTGATCGGCGAGGGTGCCAGTTGTCTGCTTGGCGGCAACCACGACGCCGATGTCGCCCGTCGATGCGGCGATCGCCGGGCAGGGCGCTGCGAACGCTCCCAGCAGCAGGCTCGCGATTGCCATTCGACGGGCGCGCTCCGCATGACAGGTTGCGGCGAGACGAACCCGATCAGGCTTCGACATGGTGGGGCTCCACAGCTCACTGATGAAATATCTGATAGGAGAATAACATAAGTAGTCGCCACATGCCCAGCAGCGCATTTGCCGCCAAGCCCACGCGATCCCGGGCGAGTGAGGAGGGCGCCGGCCCGGCGATATCTCAGGCCCGATCGGGGATTCTGATCCGGAAGGTTGCCCCGGTCTGGCCCGGCGCCGGATCGAGCAGGCCGACGGTGCCGCCATGCGCCCGCACCAGCTCGGCGACGATGGCGAGGCCAAGGCCGGTGCCGCCCTTCCTGGCCGAGCCATGGAACGGCAGGAACAGGTTGGCGCGCGCTCGCTCGGGCACTCCGGGGCCGGTGTCGGAGACCTCGACCACCACGGCAGCGGCGTCGCGCCGGGCGTCGACGGTCAGCCGATGGGGCCCGCGCACGACATCCATCTCCATCACCTGCACCGAGTTGCCGCAGAGGTTCTGCAACACCCGGTAGAGCTGGTCGGGATCAGCGTCGATGATGAGCCCGTCCGGCACCGCGATCACCCATTCGATCACGCCCGGCCGCGGCAGCCCGAGGCCCTCGCCGACCTCGGAGACGACCGGTCGGAGTTGCAGCGGACGCCGGTCGGGCGGGGCCTCGCTGGTCTTGCCGAACCGCAGCGTCTCGGTGCAGAGCCGGATCGCGCGATCGAGCGATTTGATGAGCTTGGGCGTCACCCGCTGGACCGTTGGGTCCTCCACCATGCCGAGGCGGTCGGAGATCAGCTGGGCGTTTGCCAGCATGTTGCGCAGGTCGTGGTTGATCTTGCTGACGGCGAGGCCGAGGGAGGCGAGGTGGCTCTTCTGGCGCAGCGTCTCGGCGAGCTCGCGCTGCATCACCGCGAGCTCGCGCTCGGCGGTGCCGATCTCGTCGCCGCGCTCCGACGGCGCGATGATGCGGCTGGTGTCCTCCGGATTGGCGCCGAACGCAACCATGCTCTCGGTCAGCCGGCGCATCGGCCGGACCAGGATCCGGTGCAGCGCCGCATAGACGAGGCAGGCGGCCAGCACCGAGATGATGATCGAGAGCCCGAGGATGTTGAAGGCATACTGCCACATCGCGCTCTTCAGACGCTGCTCCTCCATCACCACCTCGATCGTCTCCTTCGAGGTGCTGTCGGGCTTGCCCATCACGCGGATGATGCGATCATTGCGGGCAAGAAACACCGCCAGCCCCGCGCCGATGTTCTCGAGCGTGGTGGCGGAGCGCAGGTCGTAGTGGCTGTCGATCGCGGGCGGCATGTCGTCGGCGAGGATCAGCACGCGCAGGTCGTCGCGCTTGAGAGCGACTCCGCGCACGCCCACCTTCATCAAGAGCTCGTCGCGCAGCATCTGCGGCAGCCGGCCGTCGGGCGCTGCTTCGGCTGCCAGCGAGGCGATCTGGGCCGCCGCCAGCCGCTGCATCAGCCAGTTGTTCCGGAAATTGGCAACCGAGGGCACGAAAATCAGCACTTCCGCCAGCATGACGAAAAGCGCGGTCAGCAACAGCAGCTTGGCCGAGAGGCCCGAGCCGCGCGCAAGGCGTGCGGGCGCCGCCGTCAGCCGGGTGACGGGAGCCATCCAGGCCCTCAGCGGCCTCGCATCATTGCCGTCCTGCTGCACGTCGCCTACCTCGATGTGCGTTGGTCCAGGGTATCTCAGCCCAACCTCGCCAGGAACCGCACGGCGCTACGCACCAGCGGGTTGGCGAGCTTGGGCACGAAGAAGTTGACGGCGGCGCGCTTGTTCACTTCCGAGAGTGTCGGATAGGGCGAGATGTAGCCGGCCATGTGCTTGAGGCTGAGCCCCGAGGATACGGCCAGCGACCACATCTGGATCAGCTCGCCGGCCTGCGCACCCAGGATCGTCGCCCCCAGGATCTTGCCCGATGGCAGCGCGACGACCTTGATGAACCCTTCCGTCTCGTGCTCGGTTTGCGCCCGATCGTTCTCGGCAAAGGGCCAGCGGACGATCGAGATGCGCTTGCCATAGCGCTTGCGGGCCGCATCCTCGCCAAGTCCCACATGGGCGAGCTCGGGATCGGTGAAGGTGACCCAGGGCACCACCGCCTCGTTGACGGTCGCTGGATAGCGAAAGAGCGCCCGGCGGATGACGATGCCGGCATGGTAGTTGGCCACATGGGTGAACTGCAGCGAGCCGGTCACGTCGCCGATCGCGAACACGCGCCGGTTGGAGGTCTTGAGACCGCTCGAGACGCGCACGCCGCGGCGGTCGAATTTCACACCCGCCGCATCGAGATCGAGGCCATCCACATTGGGCTTGCGCCCGGTGGCAACGAGCAGATGCGATCCGGTCAGGACCTCGAGCCCCCGCGTCGACGACGCCATCTCGACGACGATGCCGCCCTCGACCGTCCTCACCCGCTCGACTTTGGCTCCCTCGTGGATCTGCAGACCTTCGGCCCGCAACCGTGCGATCAGCGGCTCGGTCAGCTCCGGGTCGTCCTTGCCGAGCGCCTTCATCGCCTCGATCACGGTCACGCGGCTGCCGAGCCTGAGGTGGGCCTGTGCCAGCTCGATCCCGATCGGGCCGCCGCCGATCACGATCAGATGGTCGAGCCGCTCGGCATTGTCGAAGATCGTCTCGTTGGTGAAGAAAGGGACGCGCGCGAGCCCCTCGATCGGGGGCACCAGCGGCGATGACCCGGTCGCAATGACGAAGCGGCGCGCCTTCACCTGGTAGTCGCCAGCCTCGACGGTCTGGCGGTCGGTGAAGCGCGCGGCGGCCTGGATCACGCGCACGCCGAGCCCGGTGAAGCGCTCGACCGAATCGTTGGGAGCGATGGCACGGATGACGCCCTTCACGTGATCGCGCACGGCGCGCTGGTTGATCATCGGGTTGGTGGGCGTGATGCCGAGCGGGCGGGCCGTGCGCATGCTCTGGGCGCGCCGGGCGGCTGCGATCAGCGCTTTCGACGGCACGCAGCCGAAGTTGAGGCAGTCGCCGCCCATGGCTCCCTTTTCGATGAGCACGACCGCGACACCGAGCTGGGCGGCGGCGGCTGCGACCGACAGGCCGCCCGATCCCGCTCCGATCACGCACAGGTCCGGATTCAAGACTTCGCTCATCCCCTATCCCCTCGCAAGCTCTCGTCCGGCAACGGCCGGCAGCGGCATGTTCTATCCGATCGAGGAGGAAAAAGGGAACGCTTCCCGGGAAGTCGTGCCGTCGCGCCCTCAGGCGCTGGGTGCGGCCGGCCGCAGTCGCTTGAGCAGGATCGGGATCAGCGCGACGACGCCCAGCAGCGCAAAGGCGATCAGCAGCTCGGGTGTCACCAGCGATTTGAGGTCGAGCGCGAGCCGGCAGGCCGACGCTGCCGCGGCATCGCTGCCCGCCGCCGCCTTGCAGGCCTCGAACGGGGCCCCCTGGGCCGCAAAGACGCTGTCGAGACCGGCGCCGGCAAAGGCAAAGGCGAAGGTGCCCGGGATGATGCCGACGGCGGTTGCGATCACAAAAGTCGAGAGCGGCACACCCAGCAGCGCCGGCGCGATATTGACGACGAAGAAGGGGAATGCCGGCACCAGCCGCAGAAACAGCAGATAGCTCATGGCATTCTGCTTGAATCCGTCCCGCAGCTTGGCGAGCCAGGGACCGGCACGGCGGGCGAGCGTCTCGCCGAGCGCGGTCCTGACGGCGAGGAACACGAGCGTCGCCCCGATTGTCGCCGCCACGACCACCACCGGTCCCGCGATCGCCCAACCGAACAGGAAGCCGCCGCCGATCGTCATGAACAGTCCGCCCGGCAGCGACAACGCCACCACTGCAATGTAGATGCCGATGTAGATGAGGAGCGCCAGCCCGAGGTGCTGGGCAATGTAGGCCTTCAGCTCCAGGCGGTGCTCGTAGAGCAGCTCGGGCGTGAGCTGGCGGTGCCAGCCCATGGCGAGAACGAGCGCCATCAGCGCGCCGATCCCGACGAGTGGGGCGATCCGCCAGAAGTTGTTGCTTGCCATGACCGCCATCCCTTCGTCGCTACCGCGCCGCGATCCGAGCTCAGCGCGCGGCATCATTGAGGCTCCAATCATAGGCGTAGTCGTCGATCGCGTCGAAGCCCTCGAGCTTCGACAGGAGGGCAGGCTCTGAATAGCTCTTCAGGTGGGCGAGGACGCCCGCCTCGCCGCCGAAATCGACGGCAAACCATTCGTAGATGCCCGACGCGATCAACGTGTCGCCGTCGAAGCGCGCGCCGCGCGGACTGTTGATGTAGGCTTTGGCGGCCGCGTCGAGCTCAGAGCCGAGGGTCGCGCCAGTGAAGGCGGAAGTGCCGAGATTGGGGCAGCCGATCGAGGCGCAATTGACCGCATAGTGCGCGCGCGGGTCCTTGAAGATCGGCCGCAGGATGGCGTGCTCGATGTCGTCGAGGCTCAGCTCGACGCCGCCGACCTTCACCACCTTCGCCTTCCAGGGACCGCCCGTCAGATTGGACAGCAGCGTGCCGCCGAGGCTGATCTTCTTGATCGAGGCGACCGGATAATGATCGAGCACGATCGCGATCGTCTCGGCATTGTAGAGGTTCGCCCAGTACGCGAACTGCTCGGGTCGCGCGAGCGCGGCCACGTCGACTGCCTGCAGCATGGTGAGATAGGCCTCGAGCGCGGTCCGCCCGTTGGCTTTGAAGGCCTTGTAGTCGACGCGGTTGAGGCCGTCGCTGCCCGGCTTCACATAGGTTGCCAGCAGCTGCGACCAGGCGGCATGATCGACGGTTGCGGCCGAGCCCTCGGTGCTCCTTGCGAACATGGCCGCGAGATCGGTCTTGGCGGCGGCCGGTACAGCAGTTCCTGCCGACAAGCCGGCTGCAAGCACCAGTCCCAACCAGGACAGCATGACGGCGCGGCGATCGTTGATCGGCATGGCAAGGCCTCCTCGATTGTGCTCGCAAGATAGTCGCTCCCGGCTCGGTGCGCCCACCGGCTCAATCACTCGTGATCGGTCGTCAGAAAACGTGATCTGCTGACGGCGGCCAGCGCTTTCGGTTGCAAACCGGGCGCGCGGCTCTATAGTCCCGCCCGAATTGACGCGAGCGCGCCGGCTTCCGAGGCTTCCCCGGCGGCTGCCCAGGCGACACTTGCCCCACCACTCCGAAAGGTCTCCCCATGCTGATCACCCCCGCCTTTGCCCAGACCGGTCAGCCCATGGGCAGCGACTTCATGGTGACGCTCATTCCTTTTGTCGCGATCTTCGCTATCATGTACTTCCTGATCATCCGGCCCCAGCAGCAGCGCCTGAAAGCCCACCGGGACATGGTCGCCAATGTGAAGCGTGGCGACACGGTGATCACCTCGGGCGGCCTGATCGGCAAGGTCTCGCGCGTAGTCGACGACAGCGAGATCCAGGTCGAGATCGCCGACAACGTGAAGGTTCGCGTCGTCAAGAGCATGCTGGCCGAGGTGAGGGCAAAGGGCGAGCCGATCAAGGATGCGGCGAATTCCTGACGTGCCTGCGCTTGCGCTCGTCGCCTGCCTTTCCCCCCTCGTGACCGACGGCTCCTGACATGCTGCATTTCAATCGCTGGAAGATTTCCGCCATTGTCGGCATTTGCCTGCTCGGGTTCATCTACGCACTGCCGAACCTGCTGCCGGCCAGCATGCTGCGCTCGTTGCCCTCATGGTGGCCGCAGCAGACCTTGAGCCTCGGTCTCGACCTCCGAGGCGGCTCCTATCTGCTGCTCGAAGCCGACGTGGGCGAGCTGAAGCAAGAATGGCTGACGACCATCGAAGCCGATGCGCGCAAGCTCCTGCGAGCCGCCAAGATCGGCTACACGGGACTTGGCCGAGCGGGTGAGCTCGTGCGCGTGCGCCTCTCGAAGCCCGAGCAGCAGGAAAGCGCGCTGAAGGAGCTGCGCGGCATGATCCGCCAGCTCCAGGGCAACGTGTTCGCGGGCGCAGGCGGTCCCGATCTGGGGATCACGACCGACGCCGACGGCTCGATCACCATCACCCCGACCGAGCCCGCGATCAACGAGCGCATCTCGAGCGGCATGAGCGCCTCGATCGAGACGGTGCGCCGTCGTGTCGATCAACTCGGCACCACCGAGCCCAACATCCAGCGCCAGGGCACGAGCCGCATCATCGTGCAGGTGCCGGGTTTCGACAATCCGGAGCAATTGAAGGCGCTCATCAAGACGACGGCGGCCTTGAGCTTCCACGAGGTCGATTTCTCGAAGAGCCCGAGCGAGGCGGCTGCGACGGGTGCCCCGCCCGGCTCCAAGCTCTACCCCTCCGAGGAGGGCGGCGGGCAAATGCTGCTGATGGAGGCGCCAGTCGTGCGTGGCGAGGATCTGGTCGATGCCCAGCCGAATTTCGACGGGCAGACCAACGAGCCTATCGTCTCGTTCCGTTTCAATACGTCGGGCGCGCGCAAGTTCGGCAAATACACGCAGGAGAACGTGGGCCGGCCCTTCGCCATCGTGCTCGACAAGAAGGTGATCTCGGCTCCGCGCATCCTTGGCGCCATTCTCGGCGGCTCGGGCCAGATCAGCGGCAGCTTTACGGTCGAGAGTGCCAACAACCTCTCGATTCTGTTGCGATCGGGTGCGCTGCCGGTCTCACTCACCGTCGTCGAGGAGCGCACGGTCGGCCCGAGCCTCGGGCAAGATTCGATCGAATCCGGCAAGGTCGCGGGCTTGATCGGTGGCATCGCGACGGCGGCGCTGACGATGCTGGTCTACGGCCTGTTCGGCCTCTTCGCCGTCGTCGCCCTGATCGTCAACGGTCTTCTCATCATCGGCATCATGTCGGGCATCCAGTCGACGCTGACGCTGCCGGGCATTGCCGGCATCGTGCTGACGATCGGCATGGCGGTCGATTCCAACGTGCTGATCTACGAGCGCATCCGCGAGGAGCTGAGGGCTGGCAAGAACGCGGTCTCGGCGATCGAGGCCGGCTTCAGCCGCGCCTTCGTCACCATCGCCGACAGCCAGCTCACCACACTCGCCGCTGCTCTCGTCATGTTCTTGCTGGGCTCGGGTCCGATCCGCGGTTTCGCCGTGACGCTCTCGATCGGCGTTATCACCTCGATGTTCACCGCCATCACCGTGACGCGGCTCATCATCTCGCTCTGGCTGAAGCGCGCGCGCAGCCGGCAACAACGCATCGAAGTACCGATCTAGGGGTCTTACATGGTTTGGAAGGGCTTCGACTTTTTCCCGCACGGGACGCGCATCGACTTCATGCGCTGGAAGGACATCTGCCTCGCGTTGTCGCTCGTGGGCATCGTGGGCTCGCTGCTGCTGTTCCTTTTCAACGGCCTCAACTACGGCATCGATTTCAAGGGCGGCACGCTGATCGAGGTCGGCACGCGCGGTCCCGCCAATCTCGGCGAGCTGCGCGACAAGCTCGGCGGTCTCGGCTTCGGCGACGTCCAGATCCAGGGTTTTGGCAAGCCCGAGGACGTGCTGATCCGGATCGAGACGCAGCCGGGCGGAGAGCTCGCGCAACAGGCGGTCGTCGACAAGGTGAAGGCGACGCTGGGCGACTCGGTCGACTATCGCCGCACCGAGGTGGTCGGGCCTGCCGTTTCGGACGAGCTGCGCGTTAAGGCAGCATTCGCTGTGTTCTTCTCGATCCTGGCGATCGTCGCCTATGTCTGGTTCCGCTTCGAGTGGCAGTTCGCGGCGGGCGTCGTGCTGGCGCTCTTCCACGACGTGATGCTGACGGTCGGCATCTTCTCGATCCTTCAGCTCGAGTTCGACCTCTCGGTCGTCGCCGCGCTGCTGACGATCGTCGGTTACTCGGTCAACGATTCCGTCGTCGTGTCGGACCGCATCCGCGAGAACCTGCGCAAGTACAAGAAAATGCCGATCGTGGAATTGCTCAACACCTCGATCAACGAGACGCTGTCGCGCACCATCCTGACCGGTGGCACCACCATCGCGGTGCTGCTCGCGCTCTATTTCTTCGGCGGCGAGGTGATCAAGCCGTTCACCTTCGCCATGCTCTGGGGCGTCGTCGTCGGCACCTATTCCTCGATCTTCGTCGCGGCGCCGCTCCTCGACTATCTGGGCGTCAAGCGCGACTGGTCGAGCCAGGGCGGAGGCAAGGTGAAGGGGCCCGCCGGCAGCAAGGCGTGAGGCACGCGGCATGGCAGCGAAGCAGGGTCACTACCCGGGGCGGGCGCCGATCGATGCCTATGGCAATGGCGGCTTCCGCTTCGCCGAGATGAGCCACCGCGGCTCATTGCTGCTGTTGCCTGACGGCGTCCATGCCTGGCGGCCGACCGCGGCGTCCGAGATGGTCGCGGCGGATTTCGAGCCCGTGTTGGCGCAACGCAAGGCGATCGAGCTGGTGCTGCTCGGCACTGGCGTCGGCCAGGAGTTTCCCCCGCTCGCACTGCGGCGCATGTTCGAAGCCGCCGGCATCGGCCTGGAAGCCATGAGCACGGGCGCTGCCTGCCGGACCTATAACGTGCTGCTTGGGGAGCAGCGGGCCGTCGCGGCGGCCTTGATTGCAGTCGATTGACAGGCCCGGCCTCGCGGCCACGGGCAAACCCGGGAGAAACGCATGCACGGTCTCTGGCAAACTCCGTGGCGGGCCGTGCTTGCCGGCCTCGTGCTGACCGCCGCCGTCATCCTCGTCTGGCTCGTTGCCTGGGGCAGCCAATGGCAGGACGTCTACCTGCCGGGTCTTGCCATGGTGATCGTGCGCTTCGTGCATGTGCTGGCCGCCATGGTCTGGATCGGCCTCGTCTGGTATGTGAATTTCGTGCAATTGCTCGCGGTCGAGGAGCTCGATGCCGCCGGCAAGGCTGCCATCCATCGCTCGGTCGCGCCACGGGCCGCGCTCTGGTTCCGGCACATGTCGACGCTGACGCTGGCGTCGGGCATCGTGCTCGCTCTCTTTACCAGCTATCTGACATTCGGCGGCTTCACGACGCCACGCGCGGCCCTGCTCGCACTTGCAATGCTGGGCGGCCTGGTGATGTGGGTGCTCGTCCATCTCGTGATCTGGCCGGCGATGCAGCTGGTGCTGGCAGGCGGTGGCGATGCCATGGCGCTCGCCAAGGCGCGCACCACCGTGAAGACCTACGCGCGGGTCAATCTGATGCTGGCGCTGCCGGTCACCTTTGCCATGGTGGGCGCCGCCCACCTCGTCTGATGGCCGATCCCAGCACAGCCGAGATCGTGCGACTGTCGGCGCGCCATCACGACCCGGACCGCTATCTGAGCGCGCTGCTGGCTCCCGCCGCGGCGCGTCCCCATTTGCTGGCGATGGCGGCATTCGGCGGTGAGGTGGCGCACGTGCCGCTCGCAGTCAGTGAACCGATGCTCGGCCGCATCCGCCTGCAATGGTGGCGCGAGGCGGTCGCGCGGGCGTGCGGGGAAACGGGTGAGGCGGCCGGTCATCCGGTCGCCGACGCGCTCGGGCAGGCCGTTCGCTCGGCACGGCTCGATGCGACCCGGCTCGAGGCCGTGATCGATGCCGCCGAGATGCTGCTGGAGCGCCCGGCGTTGCGCGACGAGCCGGATCTGTTCGCCTGGCTCGATGGCGCGAGCGGCATGCTGTTCGAATCATCCGCACGCGTTCTCGGCATTGCCAACACGCCCGCGCTCGCCACCGCCGCTCGGGCAGCCGGCCGCGCCCATGGGCTCGCGACGCTGCTGGCGGGCATCGGTGGTCAGATCGAGCGAGGCAATCTGTTGCTGCCTGCGACGCTGCTCGCCCGCCACGGTCTCGATCGCGATGGCGAAACGGATGTGGACGATCGCCGGGCCGCTGCGCTCCTCGAGCTCGCTGGCATGGCGCGTGACGCCCATCGCGAAGCAGTCGCGGCGGTTGGAGCGCTGCCGGCCACGGCGCGCCCCGCCTTCCTGCCGCTCGCAACCGTCCAGGCCCAGCTCGGCGCGATCGAGCGGGCCGCCCGTGGCTCCTGGCTCGGCATTCGACCGATACCCCGCCTTGCGCGCATCTGGCGCATCGGCCTCGTGGCCGCAATGGGCAGGATCGGGTAGTGTCCGAGCTGCGGATCGACCGCGAAGTCTCCACAATTGCCGCTTAACCGTGCCTCGCCCAGCGGGAAGAGCAGATGCGCATCGTTGCACCGATCATGGCGGCCTTCGCCGCCCTCGCTCTTGCGATTCCAACGCCTGCGCCTGCCGCCGAGATCGTGTGGCGGGTCGAGAACTCATTCCGCCTGTTCGCCGACCCTGGCGACACCGACACGCATCGCCTCGCCTATGAAAGCCTGTCGCCCGGCGAGCGGCTCGAGCCTGTGCGCTCCGCCGAGCGGCGCCTCGCCAGCCTCGATCCGCAGGGCTGGGCGCGCGACGTCTACCGCAATACCTGCTGGCGGACGGAGGTGAGTGAGAACGGCACCTGCGGGCCGGTCGCCGACTACGTCAATCCCAAGCGCCACCGGGTGATCCTGGAAGCTCGCGGCATCGATCGCCCCTGGACCGCGTGCACCTGGCGGATCGTGCCCGCCGGGGAGGCTCGCGAAGTGGGAACAACGGAGCAGAGCGGCCGCTGCGACGAGAAGGCGGTCGTCGAGATCCCCTTTCCCGGGGGTGCCGACGTGAGCCTTGCGGTCGATGGCGAGTCGATCGCGTTCGCGACCGTCAAGGTGCGCGATCTCTTCATCGTCGGCTTGGGGGATTCGTTCGGCTCGGGCGAAGGCAATCCCGACCAGCCCGTCGAGTTGTCGCGCGAGCGTGATGCCAGCTACGGCACCTCGCCCGCGGGTATCGCGCTCACCGGCTATCCGACCCGGATCGGCGCATGGGATACGGTCGGGGATCGCGGTTTTCTCGACAGTGGACCGCGCTGGTGGAGTCAGGCCTGTCACCGCTCGCTCTATTCGCATCAGGTCAGGGCGGCGCTGCAACTCTCGCTCGAGGACCCGCACCGCGCGGTCACCTTCGTCAGCTTCGCCTGCGCGGGCGCCGAGGCGACGTTCGGCCTGCTCATCCATTATCGCGGCACCGAATGGGCGCCCGACCAGCCCGACAAGCCGCAGGTGAGCTCGGCGGCGCAGGCCCAGTGCGGCGGCGAGCCGGTCGTCGAGGAGAACTACCCGACCGCCTTCTCGGTGAATGGCCAGATCCCCGAGCTCGACAACATCTTCATCGCCAGGTGCCCACGCGAGAAGGCCCGGCGCATCGATCTGCTGATGCTGTCGGTGGGGGGCAACGACATCGGCTTCGCCAGCCTCGTCGCCAACGCGGTGCTCGACGACACCAGCGTGTTGCGCAAGATCGGCGGCTGGATGGGCAAGATCTACGACCGTGAGCGTGGCGAGGAGCAACTGCCAGAGCTCGCCCTGCGCTACAAGGCGATCAACCGGGCGCTGCACGGCAATCTGAGCATCCCGTGGAGCCAATCCGACCGCGTGCTGCTGACCGCCTATCCGGTGATGTCGCTGCTCGAGGACGGCAGCAGCGTTTGTCCCGATGGCAGCGCCGGCATGGGCGTCTATCCGGAGTTCCGCCTCAGCGAGCAGAAGGCACGCGAGGGCGAGGCGGCGGCCGAGGCGCTCGACCGGACCATGCGGACGGCGGCCGGCTCCTTCGGCTGGAGCTATGTGGACGGCCACCGCCAGGCTTTTGCCGGCCATGGCCTGTGCTCAGGAACCCAGGGTGTGGCCGGCGAAGCAAGCGACGACAAGCACTTTCCCCGCCGCGTCAATGGTGTCTGGGCGCCCTACAATCCGGCCGACTACCAACCCTACGCCCCGCGCCGGCGCTGGTTCCGCACGCCCGACGACGCCTTCCTCACCGGCAACTTCCATGTGGGCGGTGCGCTGCTGAAGAGCGCTCTGGGCTTCGAGTCGACGAGCTGGTTCCAATTGGTGCTCGCTTCCACCTACTCGGGCGCCTTTCACCCCAATGCGGAAGGGCAGGCCGTGATCGCTGACGCCGTCACCCGGCGCGCTCGCGAAATCCTCGCCAAGTACGAGCGGCGGCGGCGGTAGCCCCGGGACGAAGGCGCGACCGGCAGGCCGGTCAGCCGCACCAGTAAACCCCACCTTAACGCTCGCCGGTCATAAACTGCCGCTCGTTCCCCGGACCAGGTCAGACGATGCGCATTGTCACGAAAATCAATGTTGCCCTCGGCGCGGTGCTGGCCGTGTCCGTGGTGCTCAACCTGTTGATCCTGAACATGACGATCCGGCCCGAGTTCGAGGGCATCGAGCGCAGGGCCGCCGAGGCTGACTACAAGCGCGTGGTCGAGACGCTCGACGACCAGTTCCAGAAGGTGCTTGCCCCAGCCCGAGACTATGGCGCCTGGGATGACACGTTTCGGTTCATCGGCGGCGAGATGCCCGAGTATGAAAGCGTCAATCTCAATGCGGAGGCATTCAGCGCACTCGGCATCAACCTGATGATGTTCGCGGACCGGGATGGCAACATCAAATGGGTCAGAAACTACGATCTGGCGTCGAAGACCGAGTTGGCATTGCCGGAGTTTGCACGCCAGGCTCTGGCGAGCGATAGTCCCCTGCTGCTCCCGCTGGTGACTAACAATGCGAGCTCGGCATTCGTCCCGACCGGCAACGGTCTGATGATGATCGCCGTTGCGCCCGTGCTGAAGAGTGACCGGACAGGGCCCGCGGCTGGCATCATCGTAGTCGGCAAGCTGCTCGATCGGGCGCAGATCGCCCTGCAGACCAAGGTGCAGTTCACGGTCGATGAGCCGCAAGCCTTTGCCAACGACAAGCTCCGCTCCGCTTTGTTTGCCTCGCTCGGCTCGCAGCCGCACGCCCGCGCGATGATTGCCGACGGCCGATCGATCCTCAGGGCAACGCTCCTGCCCGATCTTGCAGGCAATCCGCTCGCTCTCCTCACCGTGCGCAGCCCGCGCGACATCACGGCTGCCGGGGGCATGGTGCTCGACTGGGCTTTGCTCGCCATGGCCGGCGTCGGCGCACTCGTTCTCGTCTTCCTCAGCCTGCTGCTCAACCGGATTGCGATCAGGCGCCTCAAGCATCTGCGCGATCATCTGGCCGGTGTCACCACGACCGGGGCGCTGATCGAGTTGCAGGGCGACGGCGGCAGCGACGAGCTCAGCACGCTGCAATCCGGTTTCAACGGCATGGTCCGCCAGGTCAACGAGCTGAAGGACCGGCTGAGCGAGCAGTCCTATCGCAGCGGCATGGCGGAAGTCGCTGTCAGCGCCCTGCACAATCTGCGCAATTGCCTGGTTCCGGTCACGACCATCTCGGGCCTGCTGCAGGAAGCCGATGAAGCCCCATGGGTCGCCCGTGTTGCCAAGGCCGCCAGCGAGTATTCCGGCACCGATGCATCGCCTGAGCGTCGCGAAAAGCTCAAGGAGTATCTGGCGGCGAGCGCGGTGCGGATGAGCAACGAGCGCCAGGAGCGCAGCGAGCAGTTGTGGCGGATGGCGCAAGCGACCGAGGAGATGCAGGAGCTCCTCGCCGGGCAGGATGATCTGACCCTGGCCACGCGGCCGAGCGAGGCGCTCGACATCCAGGAGCTGGTGACGGCGACCTCGACCAGCGCGCTGCGCGACCGGGGCATGAGCATCGCGTTCGATTTGCCGCCGGGCGGTCCGGTCGTCACTGGCGACAGAATCATGTTGCGGCAGGTCTTGAGCAATCTCTTTGCCAATGCCGGTGAAGCGATCCAGGCCGCCGACCTCGGCGAGGGATTGATCGCGGTGCATTTCGCGACAGGATACGACCGGCACCAACCCATGCTCGACATCAGCATCGAGGACAACGGCGACGGCATTGCCCCGGATCGGCTCGAGACGATGTTCCGGCGCGGCAACAGCACGCGCCGGCACAAGAAGGGCGGCCTCGGCCTGCATTGGTGTGCCAACACCATCGCGAGCATGGGCGGCCGCATTTTCGCCGAAAGCCCAGGCCCCGGCCAAGGGGCGACATTCCATATCGTGCTTCCGTTGGAAGCCGAGCGGCAACGGAAGGCAGCATGACGATGCCCAGCGCGGATCAGGCACGTGTCCTCGTCGTCGATGACGATCTCGGCGTCATTGCCTCCTATCGCTACGTGTTCGAGCGCTTCATCTCGCGCATGCCCCGTCAGCAACAGCATCAGATGGACCTCGAGCACGAGCTCTTCGGTTCCGCGCCGGTCGTGGAAACCCGGCTCGAGACCCCGCTCGAATTCGACTATGCCGATAGCGGCACCGCAGCCTTGCGCAATGTTCAAGTCGCATTGCAGCAAGGCCTACCCTATTCGGTGATCTTCCTCGACATGCGGATGCCGCCGGGTCCCAACGGGCTGGTGACGGCCGAGGCCATCCGGCGCCTCGACCGGCAGGTGCATATCGTGTTCGTGACGGGCTACTCGGACTATGAGAGCGACGACATTTATGACCGGATCCGCCCGCCGGAGCGGCTTCACTACATGCAGAAGCCGGTGAAGCCCGATACGTTGCGCTGGACCGTCTCGAACCTGACGAAACTCTGGATGGCGGAGCAGCAGGCGAGCTGAGAGCGGCGGAGCAGGGCGGCAGGCGCGGGAGGCGGCCGCCTATGGCAGAACGGCGCCGAACCGCTCGGCAAACACCTGTCTGCCCTTTGGCGTAATGGCGACGGCGCGCGTGCCATCCAGACGCCGGATCCACCCGGCCTCGAAGCTGCGCGTGCAGAGCGCTGCCCCGATCGAGCCGGCGAGGTGCGCTCGCCGCTCGCTCCAATCGAGGCACGGCCGGCAGGCGATCCGGCGAGACTTGCTCGGGTCCTCGACGGCGACACCCAGCTGCCGGAGAAAGGCGATGCCGCCTTCGGTGACCATGCCCGCGTCGGGGCCGAGCTCGATATGGCTCGCTTGCGCCAAGGCTTCCGCGAGCGCGACCCCCAAAGTGCCCGCCAGATGATCGTAGCAAGTGCGCGCCAGCCGCAGCGAGGCGTCGCGCGGTCCAACCGACAGGCGCCGCCGCTGCGGCTCGAGGTCGGCGGCAACCTGCATGATGCTTTCGAGCATCCGTGCGATCGATGGCGTGGCGAGCCGGTGATAGCGGTGCCGGCCCTGCTGCTCGACGCTGACGAGGCCGGCGGTTGCGAGGCGCGCGAGGTGGCCGCTCGTCGTCTGCGGCGTCACGCCCGCGACGCGCGACAGCTCGCCCGCCGTCAGCGCCCGGCCGTCCATCAGGGCATGCAGCATGCTGGCGCGTGCCGGGTCGCCGGCGAGAGCCGAAATCTCGGCGAACCGGGCTGTGCTGGTCATCGGCTTCTCCTCCTGGCTGCCAGCATCCTGCCGGGCCCGCGGCTGCGATGCTTCGGAAGCGACCGTAGCATCGAGGCAAGCCGATCGCTCGCGCTCTTTGCTGTCGGGTCTGGCTTCGCGCGGCGCCGACCTACTGGAAGCTCCGCGCGAGGAACCGCATGGCGCGTGCCTTGGCATCGGCATGGGCCGCCGCGTCATACTTGATGAGGTGGCCGAGATAGCGGAAGCCCCCGCCCGGCTCCAGGCTCGCGGCGCCGGCCGGCTCGGTCGCGATCCAGGCCTTGATCGCAGCCTCGTCGGCCCCGAACGGATCGTCGAACGAGTGGGTCGCGCCGGCATAGACCTGGTACTCCACGGGCGGCGTCGCCGTCGCTTTCGCCAGAGTCTCGTCGCACAAATTCTTCGGCGTCCAGTCGTCGGCGTCGCCGATCAGCACGAGGAGGGGGATCTCGAAGCTCTCCGACACATCGCAATAGGGATAGACCGCGATCGCCGCCGCGAACGCTCCCTCGGCCTTCACCAGATCGGAGATCCGCTTCTGGCGCGGGTAGATCGCGTGCAGCAGCGTCCACCCGCCGTGCGACCAGCCAGCGAGCGCGATCCGTTTCGGGTCGATCTCCTTCAACCCGGTCAGGTAGCGCTTGGCGCCATAGGCGTCCTCGGCGCGCTGCATCACGTCGACTTTCCAGGGATCGTTGCAGACCTCCTTCACCCCGCGCGGCTTCAGGCTGTCGACGACGAGGCCCACATAGCCAGCGGCGGCGAAATCGCGCGCCCATTGCCGGTGCAGCTCCTCGACGCCATAGCAGCCCGACAGCAGCACCACGGCGCCATGCACACCCGATCCCTCCGGCAGGTAGAGCTCGCCCGTCAGCATCTGCTCGGCGACACCGGCTGCCCGCGCCGAGGCAAAGCTCACCTGCCGCAGCTCGGTGGCGCCGGCAGATGCCGGCACGAGGATTGCTGCGAGTATGAAGAGCGATCGTAGCGACATGTGCCATCCTCGTTGGTTGTTGCTCGATGGTGGATCACCGGGGTAGCTTGACGAGCACAATTCGATTTGCGCTCCGCATGCAAGGAAACGCCGCCATGAACCACGTCGACCGCCCCGTCCGGCAGCCCTATCGCCCGCTCGACTCCGATCCTGCGCTCTCCCCCACCTTGCTGGGCTATCTCTACAGCGATCCGGCTGTGTTCGAGGCGGAAAAGCGGCAGATCTTCTACCAGAGCTGGCATCTGGTCAGCCATCGGACCGCGCTGAAGGAGCCGGGCGACTACGTGACCAGCCGCATCGTCGGGCAGAAGGTCTTCCTGCTGCGCGGCGACGACGGCCAGATCCGCGGCTTCTTCAACGTCTGCCAGCACCGGGCGCACCAGTTGCTGAAGGGCAAGGGCAATACGCGCACGGCGATCGTCTGCCCCTATCACGCCTGGATCTACGATCTGGACGGCGGCCTGCGCACGGCCCGCGCGACCAACCGCATGGACGGGTTCAATCCGGCCGAGTATGGCCTGAAACCCATCCGCGTCGAGGAGCGGCTCGGCTTCCTGTTCGCCAATCTCGATCCCGATGCGCCCTCGATCGACGAGACCCATGGCGACATGCTGGCCGACATGAAGGCCGACATGCCCTGGGTCGAGCAGCTCGAGATGGTCTCCGGCGGTCAGGCCGACCTCGACATTTTCCGCACCTCGCCCTTCAACTGGAAGGTGCTCGCCGAGAACTGCCTCGAATGCTACCACTGCGGACCGGCGCACAAGGCCTTCGTCGACCTGGTCGATATCGGCACCTACGTCTGCACCGTGCATGGCAACTGGACGAAGAGCGCCGCCTCCGCGCTCAATCTGAAGAGCCAAGCCTACACCGTCGCCGAAGATGCGCCCGTCAAGATCAACAACTACTGGCATATGTTCCCCTCGACCGAGTTCGGCTTGTTCCCGGGCTCGCGGACACTGAACGCGTTCCGGTTCCTGCCGACCGGCCCGGAGTCGACCGACTTCATGAGCATGACCCTGGTCGTGCCCGGCGATCCGCTGCCGAGCGAGCGCATCGAGTATGTCCGCAATGTGCTGTGGCCGGAGGACGAGGGGATCTGCCTCTCGGTCCACGACGGCCTCAAGTCGCTCGGCTATCGCCAGGGCCGCTTCGGGATCGATCCGAAGCAGCCCGGCCTCTCCGAGAACGCCGTGCACGGCTTCCAGCGGCGCTACGCGAAGGCGATGGGGCTCTGAGCACGCCCAGCTCTGTGCATGGTTCATCGACTTCCATGATATAGTCGATGGATCCGCCATTTAGGACAATCCGAACAACAACTGCTCCGTCTTCCCGGACGATCGGAGCCCTGGCCTATCGCCGGGGCGGAGATTGATCCGGGATCCAGCGCAAGAAGCGGCGAAGCCGCAACATATTGGGCCTACGGCACTTTTCATGCTGGG
>JANNSW010000193.1:0-2278 GCA_031403055.1 Hyphomicrobiaceae bacterium
TTCGAGATCCTCGCCAAGGCGACGTTCAACCTCGGCGGCGATCCCGACATGAACCGGGTCAGCGCGGAGTGCCTGATCGAGACGGGCGCCCGCGTTTTCGATCCGGCGAGCGACGCGCTGTTTCTCTCCTGCACTGGCCTCTACACCTCGCCGGTCGTGCAGCGGCTCGAGCAGCGGATCGGCAAGCCCGTTGTCACCAGCAACCAGGCGGTCGCCTGGCAGGCGCTGCGGATGGCGGGCATCGCCGACAAGGTCAAGGGCCGCGGCATCCTGTTCGAGACGCAGTGAGCGGGGGAGCAGTGCGCGTCAAACCGTGTCGAGCTTGCCGCGTCGTATCACCAGTGCGGCCAGGCCGGCGATATCGTCCAGGCCCAAGACCGGAATGCTCGCCTCCTCGACAGGATGATCGGCGGCAATGGCGATGACGTGCGGGTCGGCCGGATGGAGCGGCCGCTGCTCCAGGCTGGCCCGGCGCCGGACCTCGATCTTGTCGATCGGCTCACCCTTGTAGCCCTCGACCACCACCACGTCGCACGGCGACAGCCGCGTCAGGATCTCCTGCAAGCTCGGCTCGGTCTCATCGTTCAGCTCGTGCACCAGCGCCCAGCGTCGCGACGACACGATCGCCGTCTCGCGTGCTCCTGCCTCGCGATGGCGCGCGCTGTCGGTGTCGGGATGGTCGATGTCGAAAGCATGGTGCGCGTGCTTGATGCTGGCGACACGCAGGCCGCGGGCGGACAGCGCCGCGATCAGCCGCGCGGCGAGCGTCGTCTTGCCGGAGTTCTTCCAGCCGGCAATGCCGATGACGAATGGGCGTTTGCCGCTCATGGGACGGCAAGGTCCGCGGCGATCGCCTCGGCGGCGGCGAGATCTTCCGGGCTGTTGGCGTTGAAGAAGGGATCGACCGCCCGGCCCGCGACCGCGAAATCCGCAAACTCGGCGACCACCCGATCGTGCCGGTCGGTCCAGTCGAGCACCTTGCGCACGCCCGCCTGCAGCGCCGCCTCCAGATCGTCGGCGAGCGCGATCGGGAACAGGCCATAGACCGGATGCAGCCCGCCCGAGGAGCCTGCGAGCACGATCCGGTTGTCGCGCTGCTCGCGGCGCAAGTCGAGATTCGCCACCAAGTCGTGCGGCAGAAACGGTGTGTCGGTCGCGGCGGCCGCAACAAAGCGGGCATGGGGATGATGCCCGGCAGCGAACCGCAGCCCGGCGAGCACGCCCGCGAGCGGGCCGGCGAAGCCCTCGATCGGGTCGGCGACGACCGGCAGGCCGAAGCCCGCGAACCGCGCGGGATCCCCGTTCGCATTGATGACGAGGCCGTCGACCTGGGGACCCAGGCGCTCGATCACATGGGCGAGCATGGGACGACCGGCGAGCAGCCTGAGGCTCTTGTCGCCACCACCCATGCGCCGCGACAGGCCGCCCGCCAGCAGCACGCCGATGATGTCCCGATGGGTCGCCATGTCCAGCACCATGCCCCGCCGTCGCCAGACACGCAATCGGGACACGATGACCCCCGCTGGACCAGAGTCCGGGTTCGTGTAGGATGCGCCCCGAAACGAGGATGGGAACCCGATCGATGACGAGCACAGGCAATCTGATGACGGGCAAGCGCGGCCTCATCATGGGGGTCGCCAACAACCGCTCGATCGCCTGGGGCATCGCCAAGGCCTGCGCCGGACAGGGCGCCGAGATTGCGTTGACCTTTCAGGGCGACGCCATCGAGAAGCGGGTGCGCCCGCTCGCAGCCGAGATCGGCTGCAAGCTGATTCTGCCCTGCGACGTGACGGATGCGGCCAGCATGGATGCGGTGTTCGCCGAGCTCGGGCGGGCCTGGGGCCGGCTCGATTTCCTCGTGCACGCGATCGCCTTCTCCGACAAGGCCGAGCTCGACGGCCGCTACGTCGAGACCAGCGAGAGGAACTTCACCCAGACGCTGCTGATCTCGTGCTACTCCTTCACGGCGCTGGCGCAGCGAGCCGAAAAGCTGATGTCCGCGGGCGGCTCGCTGCTGACGCTGACCTATTACGGCGCCGAGAAGGTGATGCCTCACTACAATGTGATGGGCGTTGCCAAGGCCGCGCTCGAAGCCAGCGTGCGCTACATGGCCAAGGACCTGGGCGAGAAGAACATCCGCGTCAACGCCATCTCGGCCGGGCCGATCAAGACGCTAGCCGCGTCGGG
The DNA here is from genome assembly GCA_031403055.1 of Hyphomicrobiaceae bacterium. Lineage (GTDB taxonomy): Bacteria > Pseudomonadota > Alphaproteobacteria > Rhizobiales > Hyphomicrobiaceae > JANNSW01. Next base: position 2,188 of record JANNSW010000193.1, read on the forward strand.
CATCGGCGACTTCCGCTACATCCTCAAGTGGAACGAGTTGAATTCACCCCTCAAGCGCTCCGTCGATCTCGACGAGGTCGGCGAGGTGGGG
>JANNSW010000194.1:0-4069 GCA_031403055.1 Hyphomicrobiaceae bacterium
TGGCTCTTGCCGCAGGCGCGCGCGATGGTCTGGCATTCGAGCGTCATCACTTTGAGGAAGTTGGCGAGGCGCCGGCCGGCTTTCACCGGATCGAGGCGTTTGGCGAGCTCGGGGTCTTGGGTGGTGATGCCGGCGGGGTCACGTCCCTCGTGCCAGTCGTCGTAGGCTCCCGCCGTGGTGCCGAGCTTCTGGTACTCGTCCTCCCAGATCGGATCATTGTCGCCCAAAGCCACCAGCGCCGCCGTGCCGATCGAGACCGCGTCGGCCCCGAGCGCGAGCGCTTTGGCAACGTCGGCGCCGTTGCGGATGCCGCCCGAGACGATCAGCTGCACCTTGCGATGCATATTGAGGTCCTTCAGCGCCTGCACGGCTTGCGGGATGCAGGCGAGCGTCGGCTGGCCGACATGCTCGATGAACACCTCTTGCGTTGCCGCGGTGCCGCCCTGCATGCCGTCGACCACGACCACATCGGCGCCCGACTTCACGCTGAGCGCGGTATCGTAGTAGGGCCGCGCGCCGCCGACCTTGACGAAGATCGGCTTCTCCCAATTGGTGATCTCGCGCAGCTCGCGCATCTTGATCTCGAGATCGTCGGGGCCGGTCCAATCGGGATGCCGGCAGGCCGAGCGCTGGTCGATGCCCTTGGGCAGCGTGCGCATCTCGGCGACGCGGTCGGAAATTTTCTGGCCGAGCAGCATGCCACCGCCGCCGGGCTTGGCACCTTGCCCGACCACCACCTCGATGGCGTCCGCCTTGCGCAAGTCGTCCGGGTTCATGCCATAGCGCGATGGCAGGTACTGATAGACGAGCGTCCTCGACTGCCCGCGCTCCTCGGTCGTCATGCCACCGTCGCCCGTAGTGGTGGAGGTGCCGGCGATGGTGGCGCCGCGCCCGAGCGCTTCCTTGGCCTGGGCCGAGAGCGAGCCGAAGCTCATGCCGGCAATGGTGATCGGGATCTTGAGTTTCAGTGGCTTCTTGGCGAAACGCGTGCCGAGCACCACCTCGGTCGAGCACTTCTCGCGATAGCCCTCGAGGGGATAGCGCGAGATCGAGGCGCCGAGGAACAGGAGATCATCGAAATGCGGCAGCTTGCGCTTGGCGCCAGCACCACGGATGTCGTAGATGCCAGTCGCCGCCGCGCGCCGGATTTCGCTGAGCGTGTACTCGTCGAAGGTCGCGGAGCGGCGGGGTGTGGTGCGCGGGATCAGGGCGGCTTCTTTGGGGTCCATTCTCTCTCAGCCTGTGCAAGACGCTTCGAATTCTGTAGTTCTATCTTCCAGGCGCGGCGGCCTGACCGTGAACCGCCCGCTCCACGGCCGCCGGATCGCTGGCGATCACAGCGAGCAGCACCTGGGCGGCCCTGTCGGGCACGTGCGCGCCCTGTTTCCAATCGCGTCATCAGTGTATTCCGCAGGGCAACCTGCTACTCGGCGGCAGCCTTCGCGCCAGACGCGCTGCGGTGAACCGCTCGTTCGACCGCATCCGGATCGGAGACGATCACCGCCAGCAGCGCCAGCCCGACCCGATCCGGCACGACTGAGCGGTCTTCCCAGCTTTGCAGGGTTTCGAGCGGAATCCCGAATTTGAAGGCGAACTGTTCCTGGGTGAAACCAAGCCACTGACGGATTGCATCGACATGGGGACGGCGCACTCCACGCGCCAACTGCTCGTCGGTTGCCGGCTGCGCATCCGGGTCGGCCAGCGCCGCCGCTTCCACCTCCTCGTCGGTCATTGCGTCAAACCTTGACCAATCCTGCTTTGGTGGATTGTTGCGATCAAGTCTGTATCTCGTGATATTTTCTTTATTCATGGCGATTTGCCTTTCTTGCTGAGATTATTCTGCAAGTGACGCCGCGCAACGTAAAGGTAACACGCAGCAGCCGGTCGCCGACGAAGCCAAGCATATTGTAGCGCAGCTCATCGGTCGTGTCGTCGGCGAACTCAAACACGCTTGGGTCGGAAAACGCTTGCGCAGCGATCTCGAGCGCGATCCCATGTTTTCGTTGATTGATCTGGTCCTTGTCTTCGTCCCATTCGAATTCTCTTTCGTCGGCCAATCGTTCTCCGCCCGGTCCGCTCCCTGCCACGATCAAACCTCATGTCCCATCAATACGCCTCCGCATTGTCGACATGAAAATTATAGAGCTTGCGCGCCGAGCCATAGCGTCTGAAGTCCTTTGGACTGGCCTTCATTCCCGCCCGCTCCAGGAGCCGGACCAACTTCGCCAGATGATGCGGCGTCATTTCCTTCTCGATGCAGTCGGCTCCCAGGGACTTCACCTTGCCGCGCACGTAGAGCCGCGCCTCGTACAAAGAGTCCCCCAGCGCGTCGCCCGCATCGCCCAGCACCACCAGCGCGCCCGCCTGCGCCATGAACGCGCTCATGTGTCCGACGCTGCCGCCGACCACGATGTCGACGCCCTTCATCGAGATGCCGCAGCGCGCCGCCGCGTCGCCCTCGATCACCAGCAGGCCGCCATGCGCGGTTGCGCCCGCCGATTGGCTGGCGTTGCCCTTCACGCGCACGAGCCCCGACATCATGTTCTCGGCGACGCCCGTCGAGACGTTGCCGTGCACGATGACGGTCGCCTCCTTGTTCATGCCGGCGCAGTAGTAGCCGGCCGTGCCCATGATCTCGACCGTGATCGGGCTCTGCAGGCCGACCGCGAGCGCATGCTCGCCCTCCGGATGCTCGAGCCGCCAGTGCGTCTCGTTGGAGCCCGCCGCAATCGCCTGAAGGCGCTGATTGACGGACGTGAGCCCCGACTTCTGCACGTCGATGACTATTGCGCCCGTGGAGGCCGCTGCCTTGCCCTTCGCCATGTCGAAACCCCTTACGCCCCACCCCACGAATAGACGATCGCCGGCTCCGGCTCCCACACCTTCGCCTTGTCGATGCCGGGCAGCGAGCGCAGCGCCCGGAACTCGGAGCCGAAGGCCACCCAATGATCGGTCTCGGCCATGACGGCGGGCTTGCAGGCGATCGGGTCGCGCAGCACGGCGAAGCCGTCGGCCGTGCCGGCGAGGAAGGTATAGAAGCCGTCGAGGTCGGTGAGCGAGGATTCCAGCGCCTCCTTCAGCGAGGCCCCTTCGCGCAGCTTCCAGGTGAGATAGGCTGCGGCGACCTCGGTGTCGTTCTCGGTCTGGAACTCCATGCCGGCATTTTTCCGCAGCCACTCCCGCAACCGGTTGTGGTTCGAGAGCGAGCCGTTGTGTACGAGGCAGAGATCCATGCCGGTTGCGAACGGGTGCGAGCCCGCAGTCGTCACCGCCGATTCCGTCGCCATGCGGGTGTGGCCGATGGCATGGCTGCCCCGGGCGCTGTCGAGGTCATAGAGCTCGGCCACGTCCTTTGGCAGCCCGACCTCCTTGAAGATCTCGATGGTGCGGCCTGCGCCGACGACACGAACACCGGGCTCCTCGGCGGCCAGATAGGCTCGCACCTCGTCCTCGGTGGCCTTGGTCTTCAGCACGCAATGATTGCCGATCGGGGCTGCCGACGTTTTGCCGTGCAGATCGGTCAGCGCGCCTGCGAGCGCCTTCCAGTCGTGGCCCGGATCGCTATGGGCGAGCGTGATCTTCAGCTCATCCTTGGCGACTGGATCGCGGTAGATGGCCACGCCCGCGCTGTCCGGTCCGCGGTTGGTCATCTCGATCAGCATCGGCGTGAACAGACGCCCGAGCTTGCCTTCGAGCTTCTTGTCCTTGAGGTAGAGGCCGACGATGCCGCACATGGGAGCTTCCTTTCAGGCGAGCCGGTTCTCCGATCAGATAGCATCAGTCGATGGGCCGTTCAATCGGCAGGAACAAATTTTTCATGAGGTGAATAGTGCAGGCTGGGCTGAGCCCTTCGCAAAGCCCAGCATCCTGGGCGCTGGGCTTCGGCCGGTGAGCCGACCTCAGCACCAGCCTACGCGACTGCGCGAGCCTACGCCTCCCGCACATAGGTGATCACCGACAGGAACCGGATCGGGAGTTTGCGCAGCTCCTCGGGGCCGTGCGGGGCGTCGCTGTCGAAATAGAGCGAATCCCCGGGAGTGAGCGTGTAGGTGCGGTTGCCGTGGCGGTA
>JANNSW010000195.1:0-9215 GCA_031403055.1 Hyphomicrobiaceae bacterium
GGCGGGCGAGGCGCCCATCCCCGGCATGGATCACGAGGTGCTGGCCGAGGGCATCCGCAAGACCGGCCATCCGAAGGTTGCAAGCGTGGACAGCGAGATCGGGATCGCCCCCCTCGTCGCCGAATGGGCGCATGCCGGCGACCTCGTGATCGGACTCGGCGCCGGCACCATCACCGATTGGTCCTATGCGCTGCCGGCCTGGCTCGAGGCCCGGGCGGCCGGCGCGGGAGCCTCCCATTGACTGGCGGCCTTATCGATGAGCTGCGCCAGGCGCTGCCTGAGCTGCGCGGACGGCTGATCGCCGCGGCGCCGCTCGCCGACATCACCTGGTTCCGGGTCGGCGGTCCGGCGGAGGTGCTGCTCACGCCCGCCGACGAAGCCGATCTCGCCTACGCGCTCGCGCGCATTCCCCCGGAGGTTCCCCTCGTCACCATCGGGCTCGGCTCCAACCTGCTGGTGCGCGACGGCGGCGTCTCGGGCGTCGTCATTCGCCTTGCGCGCGGCTTCTCCGACGTGGTGGCCGAGCCGGGCCAGCGCCTGCGCTCGGGCGCCGCTGTCCCCGACATCAAGCTCGCCCGCGCGGCAGCCGATGCCGGCATCGACGGGCTCGCCTTCTATCGCGGCATCCCCGGCTCGATCGGTGGGGCGCTCCGGATGAATGCGGGCGCCCACGGCACCGAGACCAAGGACGTGCTGATCGAGGTTCGCGCCGTCGACCGGCGGGGCGGCGTCGCGGTACTCAGCGTGGCCGACCTCGCCTACACCTACCGCCACTGTGGCGCGCCCGACGACCTCGTCTTCACCCAGGCGCTCTTTGCAGGCCGACCCGGCGACCGGGACGCCATCTTGAAGGCGATGGAGGAGGTGGCCGAGTACCGCGAGACCCACCAGCCGGTGAAGGCGCGCACCGGCGGCTCGACCTTCAAGAACCCGCCCGGCCACAGCGCCTGGAAGCTGATCGACGCCGCCGGTTGCCGGGGCCTGAGGATCGGCGACGCGGTCGTCTCGCAGAAGCACTGCAACTTCCTCATCAACGAGGGGGCGGCTACGGGCGAGGACGTCGAGCGGCTCGGCGAGACCGTGCGTGCCCGCGTAAAAGCTCATTGCGGCGTCACGCTCGAGTGGGAGATCATCCGCCTCGGGGCGCCCCTGCCGGGCCACCCGATCGGCGAGATGTTGGCAGTCGAAGGAGCCTGAGCAATGACACGCAAGTACCAGCATGTCGCGGTGCTGATGGGCGGCCTTTCGGCCGAGCGCGAGGTCAGCCTCCGCTCGGGCAAGGCCTGCGCCGATGCGCTCGAGGGCGAGGGCTATCGCGTGACCAGCATCGATGTCGGCCGCGACATCGTCGAGCGGTTGCGCGAGGCAAAGCCCGAAGCCGTCCTCAATGCACTGCATGGACGCTGGGGCGAGGATGGCTGCATCCAGGGCTTGCTGGAAACCCTGCGCATCCCCTACACCCACTCGGGCGTGCTCGCCTCGGCCCTTGCCATGCACAAGGAGAAAGCGAAGTGCGTGATGAGCGCGGCCGGAGTGCCGGTCGCCAACGGTATCGTCGCCTCGCGTTTCGAGGCGGCGCGACGGCACTTGATGCAGCCGCCTTATGTGGTGAAGCCGGTCGCCGAAGGCTCCAGCGTCGGCGTCTTCATCGTCAGGGAGGACCACCAGCATCCACCCCAGGAGCTGCTCTCGAGCGAATGGGCGTTGGGCGACGAGATGCTGATCGAGCGCTACATCCCCGGCCGCGAGCTCACCTGCGCGGTGATGGGCGATACCGTGCTCGGCGTCATCGATATTCGGCCGACCGAATCACTCAAATTCTACAATTACGAGGCGAAGTACGCGCCTGGCGGCTCCATCCACGTGCTGCCAGCCGAGGTTTTACCAAATATTTACCAGTCTGTTCAAACGTTTGCGTTGAAGGCGCATCAGGCGCTGGGCTGTCGTGGCGTGTCGCGGGCCGATTTTCGGCTCGACGAGCGCGCCGACGGCAGCCACGAGCTGGTGTGCCTCGAAGTGAATACGCAGCCCGGCATGACCGGCACCTCGCTGGTGCCCGAGCTTGCCGCCTACGCGGGCTGGACGTTTGGAAGACTGGTCGCATGGATGGTCGAGGACGCTACCTGCAATCGCTGACTGGCTCGCCCGCTCGTGGGGAGCGCCGGGGCGGCGATCGGCTGGGCGCTTCAGTCCCACAGCGGCCCCAATCCCCATCCCGGAATCGGTCGGGTGACAGGCGAGGCAGAACGTTTCGCCGCATCGCGCGTCGTGCCGCCCAAGCCGTGCTCGTGCTGGCGAGCGTCGGTACCGTCTGGCTCGCCGCTCCGCACCTGCCCTCGCCATCGGCCCCCTTCGCCGGGCTCGAGCGTCTCGTCGTATTGGCCGGTATCGGGGTCAACGAGATCGGCGTCTCGGGCTATGGCCATACGGCGCCCGAGGACATCTACCGCGCCATCGAGGTCGAGGCTCCGCGATCGCTGTTTGGCTATGACGTGGCAGCTGCGAGGACCCGCATCGAGGCATTGCCCTGGATCGAGACCGCCACAGTCACGCGCTCGCTGCCCGACCGCCTCGCGATCCGGGTGAGCGAGCGGGCGCCGTTCGCGGTCTGGCAGCATCGCGCCATGTTGTTCCTGATCGACGCCGAGGGCCGCGAGCTGCAACCGATCGGACCGAGCGAGTTCAGGTTGTTGCCGATGGTCGCCGGTGCCGGTGCTGCCGCCAAGGCACGCGAGATCCTGCTGCTCGTCTCGCGTTTTCCCGAGATCGCATCGCGGTTCGAGGCCGCGCAACGCATCGCCGACCGCCGCTGGTCACTGCAATTGAAGGGCGGCATCGAGCTGCTGCTGCCCGAGCGCAACGAGGAGCAGGCGCTGGTGCGAGCAAGCGCCTATCAGGCCGAGGAGCGTCTGCTCGACCGCGCCGTCACCCGCATCGATCTGCGCCTGCCCGACCGGATGACGCTGACACTTGCACCCGGCGCGCGTGCCGCCATGCGGGCCGCGGCCGGCAACGGCAGCACTGGCAAAGCCATTCCGCCGGGCGGAGCCTAGCATGGCGATGCTCGCGCGATCAGCTCGGACGACGACGGCAGAGCGGATTCTGGCCGTGCTCGACATCGGCACATCGAAGGTGTGCTGTATGATCTTTGCCGTCGATACCCAGGCGGCACGCCGGCGCAATCCGGGGGATGCCGCCCCGGTCCGGATGCTCGGTATCGGGCTCAACCGCTCCCGTGGCATGAAGGCCGGCGTCGTGGTCGATCTCGCCGAGGCCGAGCAGTCGATCCGGCGCGCGGTCGGTCGGGCCGAGGAGCAGGCCGGAACGACGGTCGAGGAGGTCGTGCTGTCGGCCGCCTGCGGCCGGCTCAAGTCGCAGGCGTTCGCCGCGAGCGCCAAGGTCGGGCGGACCCTGGTCACCGATGCCGATATCGGTCGTGCGCTGAAAGCCGGCCGCGCCTTTGCCGAGCGCGACGGCCGCGTGCTGCTGCACCTCCACCGCACCGGCTACCGCCTCGATGGCGAAGCCGGCATCCGCAATCCGCGCGGCATGGCTGGTGCCAGGCTCTCGGTCGAGTTGAAGGCTGTCACCGCCGACGAGCCGCCGCTGCGCAATTTGCAGCTGCTGATCGAGCGCTGCTTTCTGACGGTCGGCGCAATCGTCGCCGCGCCCTATGCAAGCGCATTGGCCGGCGCAACGCCCGAAGAGCTGCAGCTCGGCGTCACCGTGATCGACATGGGAGCCGGCACCACGACATTCGCCGTCTTTGGCGAGGGTCATTTCCAGCAAGCCGGCGCAATAGCTGTGGGCGGCGGGCAACTGAGCCTCGACATTGCGCGTTCGCTCTCGACGCCCCTTTACGAAGCCGAGCGAATCAAAACGCTTTATGGCAATCTCGCAGGGGCTGCCTCCGACGAGCAGGAGATCATCTCCTATCCGCTCGCGGGCGAGCGGCCGGGGGAGCTTGCCCAGACCACCCGGGCAAGGCTACGCCGGACGATCAGGCCACGTATCGAGGAAACGCTGCGGCTTGTTCGCGAGCGCTTCGAGAGCAGCGTCGAGGGCCGTGCGAGCGGCTCGCGGGTGGTGCTGACAGGTGGCGCGAGCCAGCTGGCAGGCCTCGGCGAGCTGGCCGAGCAGTTGCTCGGGCGCCCGGTGCGGGTCGCTACAGCGCAGCCGCTGGCTGGCGTTCCCGAGAGTGCGTTGTCGCCAGCGTTTGCCACGGTGACGGGGCTCGTTCACGCTGTGTTCGTCCCCGATATCGTCGACGGATTGATCGAGCGGCCTAGCTCGACCGGTGAGCGGCGTGGGTATCTAGGGCAGATGGGACAGTGGTTGCGGGAGAGTTTCTGGGACGAGGAACGGCCGGGCGGCCAGGGTAGCTCCTGATCGCAAGATGCCTGGCTTGAGCCTCGAACGTTGCATCGGCAGCCAGCCGGCCGATCAGCGTCGCCTGCCAACGACGGCTTGGATGAGACAAGGCGTGACACCGCGATGGGCATCAATCTGAAGGTTCCAAACCTGACCGAGTTGCGCCCCCGCATCACTGTGATCGGCGTTGGCGGCGCTGGCGGCAACGCCATCAACAACATGATCGCGTCGGGCATCAAGGGCGTCGACTTCGTTGCCGCCAACACCGATGCGCAGGCGCTGGCCACCTCGAGCGCCGAGTACCGCATTCAGCTCGGCGTCGAGCTGACCGAGGGCCTCGGCGCCGGCGCCAAGCCCGAGATCGGGCAGGCTGCCGCCGAGGAGGCGACCGACGAGATTCGCAGCCACATCGCCGGCGCACACATGGTGTTCATCGCCGCCGGCATGGGTGGCGGAACCGGAACTGGCGCTGCCAGCGTGATCGCCCGCATCGCCCGCGAGACCGGGGCGCTCACGGTCGCGATCGTCACCAAGCCCTTCGCCTTCGAAGGCAACCGGCGCATGCGCATGGCGGAAGCCGGCATCGCCGAGCTCAACCAGAACGTCGACACGCTGATCGTCATCCCGAATCAGAACCTGTTCCGCATCGCCAACGAGAAGACGACATTTGCCGAGGCCTTCCTGCTCGCCGACCAGGTGCTGCACTCCGGCATTGCCTGCATCACCGACTTGATCGTGCGCGAAGGCCTGATCAACCTCGATTTTGCCGATGTCCGCACGGTGATGTCGGGCATGGGCACCGCCATGATGGGCACCGGCGACGCATCCGGCGAGCATCGCGCGATCCAGGCCGCCGAGATCGCGATCCTCAATCCGCTGCTCGACGACATCTCGTTGCGCGGCGCCAAGGGGCTGCTGATCAGCATCTCCGGCAGCCGCAATCTCACGCTCTACGAGGTCGACGAGGCCGCGAGCCGCGTCCGCCAGGAGGTCGACCCCGAGGCCAACATCATCGTCGGCGCGACTTTCGACGACAGCCTCGGCGACCGCGTGCGCGTGTCGATCGTCGCTTCCGGCCTGATTGGCGGCGAGCGGACGGCGAGCATCCGCCCAGCACCCCAACCCCGGCGCGAGCAGCCGGCTGCGACCCACCAAGCCCAGGAGCGTAGCCAGCAAGCCTACTCGCCCCACGCAGCCTCCTCGGTCGCCCCGGAATTCGATCATGCGCCAACCCATGTCGCGACGGCTCGTGGACCGTCCTGGTCGCTCGAGACAGCGAACATCCGTCAGGATCGAGACGATTTGCCGCATGACGATCACGCACCCGCTTATCCAGACGAGCACGAGCCGCCGATGGCGCTTGCTCCGTCCGGGCGGCATGGCGAATCTCACGGGACCGACAGCGGCGAGGTTTGGCGTGGCCCAGGCGACGTGGTGATCGAGCTGGGGCCGCCCCAAATGCCGCCCCCGGTGCACACACTACGTGGCGCAGGTCCGTCATCGCCAGCACAACCGCGCGAGTCTGCCTTCAATCCACGACCGCCGGTTGAAATCCGCCAGTCTCCGCGCCGTATCCCCGAGCTGGACGAGTTCCCCAGTGTTGGCCAGCGCGAGTATCTGGCGAAGCGTTCCGCGCCGCCAGCCGCCGCAAGCTATAGCGCGCCGGAACAAACTGTGGAGAAACGGCGCCCGGGACTGTTTGCGCGACTAACGGGCCTGACGCGTGATTCGCGCCGATCGGACGAGAAAGAAGACCCCAGAGCTGGGATCGGCGGCCTCGAGCATGGCCCGGCTGCTCCCGCCTCGAGTCGCGGACCTGACCTCGGTCGGCCCGATCATGACTACGACGACGGCAGCGACAACGGGGCCAGGCGGGCCTCGGGTAGTGTCCGGAGAAAATAGTCAAACTATTGATATTGTTGATTTTTTTCATAGAGTGTGGGCCGTCGCCGCGTACCTGTCCCGGGTGGGTTGCCAAGCCTCGGCCGCTGCTGCATGTAGGCACGGCAAAGCGTGGATTCGGGGGCTTCGGGCCTTCGGTAACAGTGTGTAAGAAACCGTGATTTGTCGGTTTGCCGGGTCGCCAGCTAGTGTCAGCATCGTGGTAAATCGAGGGCGAGCTCAGGGCAAAGCGCGGTGTTGAAAACCGCCGGATAAGTTCAGCCTTCGATGGGGAGTATCTCGGGCCAGTGTCTCCAGGCTTGAGGGTGGGGATGAGGGGACTGACCAGACATGACGCGACGGATTTTTGGCGCACGCCAAACTACGGTAGCCGGCGAGATCGTTCTCACGGGCTTAGGCGTCCATAGCGGCGCCCCTGTGAACATCGTCATCCATCCGGCCGATGCCGATAGCGGCATTCGCTTCCTGGTCACCCATGGCCAATCGACCGTCGAGATCCCCGCCGACTTCCGCGCCATCACCAACGTCACACTCTGCACCGTCCTCGGCGACCAAAAGGGCGCCACCATCGCGACGGTCGAGCATCTTCTTGCCGCGCTGCGCGGCCTTTCGATCGACAACGCCTACATCGAGATCGACAGCGGCGAAGTCCCGATCATGGACGGTAGCGCCGCCCCCTTCGTCGACGCCATCGACGAAACCGGCATTCGCGAGCTGAACGAGCCTCGCAAATACATCAAGGTGCTGAAACCGATTCGGGTCGAGGACAGCGGCTGCTGGGGCGAGCTTTCCCCCCATACGGGCTTCTTTCTCGACGTCGAGATCGAGTTCGATACACCGCTGATCGGTCGCCAGCGCATGAGCGTCGAGATGAACCCGCAAGTGTTCCGCAGCGAGTTGTCGCGCGCCCGTACCTTCGGTTTCATGCGTGATGTGGAGAAGCTGTGGGCCGCCGGTCGCGCGCTCGGTGCCTCCCTCGAGAATACCGTCGCCATCGACGACGAGCGGATCCTCAACCCGGAAGGTCTGCGCTTCGCCAACGAGTTCGTTCGCCACAAGGCGCTCGATGCCGTCGGTGATCTCACCCTCTCTGGCGCACCACTGCTGGCCGCCTATCGCTCGAAGCGCGGCGGGCATCGGTTGAATGCCATGGTTCTGAAATCCCTGTTCGCCGATCCGACCGCTTGGACCTACGTCCAGGCTTCCCCGCGCGCCCGCGATGCCGGCCGCGCCGAGATCACCTACGGGGCGTTGGCGACATTCGCAGCCGACCGCACCTGAAATCCGACTTGAGCTGAGCACGTTTTCGTGGCGCGCGGTCGCGCGTGCTCCTGGCCTGACAATGTTGCCACTCATGCATCGCCAAACATCGAACGACGCATAGCCATCGCTCTAGAATCACCATAATTTCTTGGCTTGTGTCGGGCTCATCGCCTATGGAGGATGACTTCCCGGCGAGGACGAGCAGATCGAGTGCGTGCCGCGATTGTCGAGCTTGCTCGGCCAGGGCCGACGAGCGACAGAAATCTCCCGAAGGGGACTGAGCGAGCGATGCCGATGCAGAAGACCGCGGGACTCGATAGGCTGGCACGTTCATTTGCGATTGCGGCGGCCATTGCCCTTGCGCTCCCGCTCGCCGGCTGCTCAGGCTCGTTGTTCGGCAGCGACCAGACCTCGAGCATCGAGAATTCCGACCCGCCCGACAAGCTCTACGCCGACGGCGAGAACCTGATGGCGGCTGGCGCCTTCTCCGAGGCTGCAAAGAAGTTCGAGGACGTGGAGCGCAACTACCCATTCTCCAACGATCCCCAGCGCCCCTATGCACGCAAGTCGCTCGCGCTTGCGGCCTATTCCTACTACCGAGCTGGCGAGTACGACGACGCCATTGCGGCCGGCAAGCGCTACACGTCCATGCACGCGGGAACCGAGGATGCCGCGCTCGCCCACCACGTCGTCGCCATGTCCTATTTCTCGCAGATGAACGACGCCAACCGCGACCAGACCTTCACGCGCAAGGCAATCGAGGAGTTCCACACGCTGATCCGCCTCTACCCCACCAGCAACTATGTGGAGGAGGATCGCAACCGTCTGCGCATCGCCGAGGACAGCCTCGCCGCCTCCGAGATGAACGTTGGTCGCTTCTACATGAAGAAAGCGAACTACCTGGCGGCCATCAACCGGTTCAAGACCGTCGTCGCCGAGCATCAGCAGACCGTCCACGTCGAGGAAGCGCTGATGCGCCTGTCGGAATGCTATCTGGCGCTCGGCATCGCGGACGAAGCCCAGACGGCCGCGGCCATCCTCGGGCACAACTTCCCCGATTCGCCCTGGTACAAGGACGCCTACGCGCTTCTGAGCAAGGACGGGCTTTCCCCCAAGGAAAACACCGAGTCCGACCTGAGCAAGGCTTGGCACACCGCCGTGAAAACGGTTGACAGCCTCAACCCGCTCTCGTCCTCTTCAGCGCAGTAGCCTGCCGGGTCTGAGACCGCGATGGCGAAAGACCGCCCGCCCACCTCCCCAGCGATCGAGAGCCTGAGCAAGGCTGCGGCGCGCGCCGAGCTCGAGCAGCTCGCATCCGAGATCGCCGGCCATGACCGGCGCTACCATCTGGAGGATGCGCCGATCATCTCGGACGCAGCCTACGACGCGCTCGTTGCGCGCAATCGGGCGATCGAGGCGCATTTTCCCGAGCTGGCCCGTCCAGACAGCCCGTCGCGGCGCGTTGGCGCGACGCCGGCGGGTCCCTTTGGCAAGATCCGCCATCGGGTCCCCATGCTCTCGCTCGGCAATGCCTTTACCGATGACGAGGTTCGCGAGTTTCTCGACCGCGTTCGCCGCTTCCTCGGGCTCGATCGAGATGGGTTCGTGGAGACGACCGCCGAGCCCAAGATCGACGGCCTCTCGATCTCGCTGCGCTACGAGCGCGGCCGGCTGATCGA
>JANNSW010000196.1:0-4689 GCA_031403055.1 Hyphomicrobiaceae bacterium
GAGAACTTGATGATCGGGATGTTGACCGCTCCGACCAGGGCGAGGACCGCAGCGGTTCGCGCCGCCTTCAGCTGGTCATCGAACGCGCTCCAGAGCGCGATCAGCCCGAGATAGAGGAAGAAGAGAATGAGCACGCTCGTCATCCGTGCGTCCCACGCCCAATAGGTGTTCCAGGTGGGCTTGCCCCAGAGCGAGCCGGTCAACAGCGTGATCAGCGTGAAGCCGGCGCCGATCGGGGCGGCCGCCTTGGCCGAGACGTCGGCGAGGGGATGGCGAAACACCAGCGTGCCGATCGCCGACGCCGCGATCAGCATGTAGCCGAACAGCGCGAGCCAGGCCGACGGCACATGGATGTACATGATCCGCACGCTGTTCCCCTGCTTGAAGTCGGGCGGCGAGGTGATGAGAGCCATGGTGAGGCCGGCCGCGATCAGCATTGCAGCCGCCGCCGCGAGCCACGGCAGCAGCACGCTCGAAAGCCCCATGAACCGGGTCGGGTTGGCATAGCGAAGCATGGAGCGAGGTTTAGGGCTTTGATTGTGGCGGCGCAATGCGGCCCGGCGGCTACGGCAACGTCGGGGCGATGAAGCGGATGAAGGGGGAGAAATCTGCGCGCAGCGGCTCGCTCAATCGCCCCCCCTGGCCTGTCGACCTGCCAGGCGACCTGCCAGTCGCCCCTACAGTTGCGAATTCCTGCCGATCAATGTCCTTTCGCCCACTCCTTCGAAATGCGGCAGATGCAGCTTCACCTCGCCCTTGGGCGCCAGCTCCGGCAGGCCCCATTCGTGGCCGGCCTCGAGCAGCGAGCACCAGAGATAGTCGGCCATGGAGATGCGGATGTGGATCTCGAAGGCATCCGAGCCCGTGCAGATCAGCAGCGGGTTCGACCGGCCGAGATTGGTGAGCACCGCCTCCCCCGGCTTGAAGGCTCTGGGATGCAGGTCGACGGTCGCGAGCGTCATCAGCATCTCACGGGCGCGTGGGCCCGAGAGCGCGATCGTCGTATAGTAATCGGTCACGTCCGCGACCTGGTGGTGGATGCCCGCGAGCGCCTTGCCGAGGCCGCCGGCGAGCGCCCCCTCGCTGCCCGGCACCGTCAGCAGCCACCACTCGTCGGGCCCGGTCCAGACGGCGGTCGCGCGCGCGCCCTTGCTGGTCGCCCGCACAGTCGATGGCAGCGGAGCGCCGATTACACCCTCCACGGCCTTGGCTATTTTCGCCGGATTGCCGCGCAGCACGAGCTTGCTGAGGAACGCCACCTCGCTGAGTGAGGCGGTGCCAGCGACGGTGATCGCCTTCCGGTGCGCAAGCGCGGAGATGCGCCGGGCGGGGGTCATGGTGGTGATCCGTAGGCTGGGCTGAGCCCTTCGCGAAGCCCAGCATTCCGGGCGCTGGGCTTCGGCTTTGCCTCAGCCCAGCCTACGGTCACAACGCTCATGTCACGCCTCCATACGTCTTCAGGAAATCCGTCTCGGTCACGGTCACCGGAATCGGCGCTGCGTCCTTGCGCGATACCCAGAGCTTCCCGCCCATGCGCGCGCCCCCACCCTTGACGACGGCGAGCGCGATCGAGCGGCCAAGCGTCGGGCTGTAATAGCTCGAGGTGACGTGTCCGAGCATGGGGATCGGCTTCTCGGCAGGCTCCACCTCGGTCGCGATCACATGCGCGCCTTCCATCAGCACGACCTTCGGGTCCGCGGTGACGAGCCCGACCAGCTGCTTGCGGTCCTTGCGCACGTTGTCGGAGCGCGACAGCGAGCGGCGGCCGACGAAATCGCCCTGCTTCTTGACGTTCCAGTCCATGCGCAGATCGGCCGGCGCCATGGTGCCGTCGGTGTCCTGGCCGACGATGATGAAGCCCTTCTCCGCGCGCAGCAGATGCATCGCCTCGGTGCCGTAGGGCGTGATCTCGAGCCCGAGCTCCTTGCCGGCCTCGAACACGCGATGCCAGAGCCACAAGCCATGCGACGCCGCAATGTTGATCTCGTAGGAGAGCGCGCCGGTGAACGAGATGCGGTAGATGCGCACCGGAACGCCACCCGCCGTCGCATCCCGAAGCGACATGAGCTCGAACCGCGCCGGATCGACGTCGGCGCCATCGCACACCTTCGCGACGAGCTGGTCGCAGCCCGGTCCGCAGATCGACGCGACCGCCCACTGCTCGGTCGTCGAGGTGCAATAGACCTCGAGCTCCGGCCACTCGGTCTGCAGGTACTCTTCCAGGTGGTTCAGCACCCGCGCTGCGCCGCCCGTCGTCGTCGTCATGTGGAAGTGATCGTCGGCGAGGCAGGCCGTGACGCCGTCGTCGAACACCATCCCGTCCTCGCGCAGCATCAGGCCGTAGCGGGCCTTGCCGGGCGCGAGCTTCGTCCAGGAATTGGTGTAGATGCGGTTGAGGAACTCGCGCGTGTCACGTCCCCGAATGTCGATCTTGCCGAGGGTGGACGCGTCCATGATGGCGATGCCGGAGCGCGCCGCCTTCGACTCGCGCTGCACCGCTTTGGCAAAGCTCTCGCCCGGCTGTGGATAGGTCTGCGCGCGCAGCCATTCCCCGACCGGCTCGAAGATGGCGCCGCGCTCCACGTGCCAGTCGTGCATCGGCGTCGTCCGGCGTGGCGCGTAGAGGCCGCCCGAATGCTGCCCGGCGATGGCGCCGAACGGCACCGGCTTGTAGGGCTGGCGCCAGGTGGTGACGCCGGTCTCCGGGATCGACTGGCCGAGCGCGCCGGCGAGAATGCCGAACGCGTTGACGTTGACCGTCTTGCCCTGGTCGGTGCCCATGCCGGTCGTCGTATAGCGCTTGACGTGCTCGACCGAGCGATAGCCTTCGTCGACCGCCAGATGCAGATCCTTGGCTTGCACGTCGTTCTGCAGATCGACGAAAGCACGCGTCTTGTGGGCCGGGCGATCGGAGGGCAGCTCCCAGATGGCGGCGACGGAGTAGGGCGCCGTCATCGCGAGGCTGATCTTTGGAACGCTGGCAGGCTTGGCCGCGTGTCCGGCATTGCTGGCCGCCTCGGCTCCCGCCTTGGTGCCTGCCGCGAAGGCGCTGGCGAGATCGAGGGTGCCGTTGGCGCCACCTGCCGAGCGCTCGCGCTGCCAGGAAACGCCCGGGCGGAAGGCGGCGATCGCCTCGTCGTAGCGGATCTTGCCGCGCGATTGCGAGAAGAGGGCCGCATTGGGCGAGAAGCCGCCCGAGACGGCGATCAGGTCGCAGCCGAGCCGTTCGCCCGTGCCGGTGACGCCGCCCTGGCCATCGAGTGCCATGATCGTCGCCCCGCTCACCCGCTTGCGGCCCGCGGTCGCGACGATGGTGCTGCCGGTCCGCACGGCAATGCCGCGCTTGCGAGCCTCGGCAACGAGCCCGGCGTCGGGCGACGCGCGCGCATCCACGATTGCGGCAATGGCAATGCCGGCATCCAGCATGACGAAAGCGGCGCCATAGGCGGTGCTGTTGTTGGTCGCAATGATGGCACGCGTGCCCGGTTTGACACCGTAGCGATGGATGTAGGTCTCCACCGCGCTCGCCAGCATGATCCCGGGCCTATCGTTGCCGTGGAACACCAGCGGCCGCTCGACGGCCCCGGCCGCGAGCACCACCTCCTTTGCCCGGATGCGCCAGACCCGCTGGCGCGGCAAGGTGGGGTCGCGCGCGCCGTGCGGCAGCCCATCCTGGATGCTCTCGGCCAGGCCGATGAAATTGTCGGCGTAGTAGCCGAATGCGGACGTGCGCGTGAGCACGGTCACTTCAGGCATGGCCCTCAGCTCGGCTTCGGTCGCCTTCACCCAGTCGAGTGGAGCCTTGCCCTCGAACCGGTTCTGGGCCGGATCGAGCGCCAGCAGCCGCCCGCCCAGATGCGCCGTCTCCTCGGCAAGAATGACGCGAGCGCCAGACCGGCCCGCCGACAGCGCAGCCATCAGCCCGGCCGCGCCTCCCCCGACAATCAGCACATCCACGTGCCGGTTGGTCGAGATGTAGCGCTCGGGGTCGGGTCCCTCGGGCGGCTTGCCGAGACCCGCCGCGCGGCGGATCATCGGCTCGAACCGCATCCAGTCGAAGAAGGTCTTGTAGTAGAAGCCGGCCGGCAGCCAGCGCCAGGCGAGGTCGTTCAAGGCGCCGACGTCGCGATCGAGCGAGGGCCAGCAGTTCTGTGGCACGGCTGAGAGGCCGTCATAGAGCTCGAGCTCGGTTGCGCGCGTATTGGGGTCGGTGCGCAGCATGTCGGGGCCGGTCTGGACGAGCGCGGCCGGATCCTCTGCGCCGGCGCCCAGAATGCCTCTCGGCCGATGATACTTGAAGCTGCGGGCGAGGAAATGCACCCCGTTGGCGAGCAAGGCCGAAGCCAGCGTATCGCCGGGGTGACCCTCGAGCCGGCGGCCATCGAAGCTGAAGGCGACGGTCTTGGACCGGTCGACCAGGCCGCCCTTGGCGGTGCGGAAAGTCTGCGCCATAAGCGGCTCCCTTCGCTGGCGCGCATGACCTTGGCTGCATCATTGCCCGAGCCGACGGGCGCCTCGCCCGAGGGCGTTGCCGACATGGCGGCCGTCACCTGCGGGCGCGCCTCGCCCGGCTTGTAGACGGCGAGGAACTGGTCGGTCGCGGTGTTGCGTACGGCGTTGAACCACCGCCGGCAACCCGAGGCATGCATCCAGCGCTCGTTGAAGAGGCCCTTGGGGTTGTTGCGCATG
>JANNSW010000197.1:0-4327 GCA_031403055.1 Hyphomicrobiaceae bacterium
GCATCGGCAAGGGCCGGGACATAAGCTATCCCGGGTCAGGCTGCCGCCGCGGACAGTGGCCCACCACATCCCCGGCTACTCTCCGCCGGATGCGCGGAGCCGGCGTCCACGATGACGCCGAGGGTGGCGGACGACCCTGCCGGTTGCGGCGGAGCGGCATGGCCGCATCCGAACGAATCACCTGGGTCGGCCGCTCCGCCCCTCGATTCTCGACAGGCGACCGGCCTCGACCGGGTCGCCCCATCATGCTTGGAAAGGCCCAGGTCGTAGGGCGGAACAGTGAAGCGTGTTCCGCCGCCGACAGGCGATGAGACCGTGGCGGCGGATTACGGCGCATCCGCGCCTCTCGAGAAACACATTGGCATCACCCGTCATCCCGGACGCCGCACCAGCGGCGATCCGGGATCCTGGCCACGGGCGCGGCTTCTGTAGCTGAGATCCCGGATCAAAGCCTTCGGCTTTGTCCGGGATGACGGGTGAATTGGGTGCGCGCGACGTTTCCTCATTCACGCATTCCGGCGCGGCCGGTTGGGAAGCTATTCCGCGCTACACGAAGCCGTCTTCGAGGCCGTCTCAGAACCGGTACTTGACGCCCGCAAACAGCAGATGGCTGTTCAGATCGACCGTGTTGCCGGTGCCGTCGACCGAAATCAGATCGACACCCTCGACGGCCAGATAGCGGTAGCCGAGCTCGAGGGAAGCCTGGTCGGTCATGGCGATGTCGGCGCCCGCCGTCAGGTGCCAGGCAAACGCGTTGGCGCTGTCCTCCATGAAGGTGCCGGCGCCTTTGACGCCGTGATCCTCGAGATCGACATTGGCAAGGCCGATACCGGCGCCGACGAAGGGGGTGATGCCCGAGGAGAACGGCAGATCGTAGTAGAGCGAGGCAAAGCCCGCGAGCACGGACGTATCCCCGGTCGCGCCGGCGCCGTTGAAGGTCTTTCCACCGAGCCGCTGGGTATCGATATCGGCCTGCAGATAGGCGAGCTCGGCTTCGGCCCGGAAACCGGGTCCGCTGCCGTTGAAATCATAGCCGACCATGCCACCGAAAAAGTAGCTGGTATCGTAGCTGTTGTCGACGTTGCCGCCGAGCGCATCGTAGTTGGTGTCGCCGAGCAAGGACGCACCGCCCCGCACACCCACATACCAGGGCCGCAGATAGGCCTGCGGCAGCGGAATGGCCTGATCCTCGAACACCGGATCGCCGCCGAGATCGGCCGCTCGAGCTGCGACGGCAGCACACGACGCCGCGGTCCCGACCGCTGCAACGAGCAGAAACTTGAAAGCACGCATCAGCGCCTCCCCCTGACTGGACTGACTGCCGAGCACCCGGCTGATCGAGGAAACAGACCCCGTGGGCAACCGAAGGCCCGCTCGCGAAGCTGACTACCGCCGCTGGAATACGGCAAACATGTGTCGATCGGGTTACGATTTATTGCATTTAGATCAAATTGTTATGCCCATGAAGTGGAGAAGCCCGACAGTCCCCGTTCCCTTCATTGCGCCACTGGGCTACACGATCGGACATGACCACGACCCGCAATCCCGAGCAGCGCTCGATCCTGATCACCGGCTGCTCCTCGGGCATCGGCCTCGCCTCCGCGCGGCTGATGCGCAAGCGCGGCTGGCGGGTGCTGGCGACGGCGCGGCGGCCCGAGGATCTCGCCATGCTCGAGCGCGAGGGGCTGGAAGCGCTGCCACTCGAGCTGATGGATGCGGCTTCCGTCGCCGCCTGCGCCGAGGCCGCGCTCGCGCGCACGAGCGGCAAGCTCTACGCCCTCTTCAATAATGCCGCCTATGGCCAGCCGGGCGCGGTCGAGGACCTGACGCTCGACGTGCTCAGAGCCCAGTTCGAGGTGAACCTCTTCTCCTGGCACGACCTGACGCGCCGCATCCTGCCCGCGATGCGTGGCCATGGCGAAGGCCGCATCGTCCAGTGCTCCTCCGTCCTCGGCTTCATCTCGCCACCCTGGCGCGGCGCCTACAATGCCTCCAAGCACGCGCTCGAAGCGCTGACCGACGCCATGCGCCACGAGCTGTCGATCGTTTCGCCCGGCATCCGCATCTCGATCATCGAGCCGGGACCGATCGACACGCGCTTCCTCGAGCACGCCATCGACGCCTTGCAGCGCAACGTGGCGATCGCGGGCTCGACCTACCGCAAGGAGTATGAGGCGAGGCTTGCCGGCATGCTGGCGGGCGGCAAGCAGACCTGGAAGCTGCCGCCGCAGGCCGTGGCCGAAAAGCTGCGGCACGCGGTCGAGAGCCCTCGACCCAAGCTGCGCTATTACGTGACGGTGCCGACCTACCTCGCGGCGATCGGCAAACGTTTCCTGCCGCGCCCGATCTCGGACGCCCTGATCGCCCGCTCGTGATCGCAAGGTCCCATTTTTGCCGAAGGAAAAGGGGGACGCACCGCTGACAACCGTGCATACTCGAGCATTCCTGGAACCATGTGGGCTCGCCGGAGCGATCAATGCAGGTCTTCGCCAACTCACTGACCTATGTTGCCGTCGGCGCGGTCGCGGTCGTGCTGGTGCTCGGCCTCGTCAACATGTCGCGCGCCGGCAGCCCCAACATGAGCCAGAAGCTGATGCGCTGGCGCGTCGGGCTGCAGTTCCTGGCGATCATCGTCATCATGACGGCGCTCTACCTGTCCTCGCGCCCGCCCACTTGAGCGAGCCTGCCAGCTTGGACTTGGGCTTCCTTGCCCATGTAGCCCCACAGCCGTCGTCCCGGCTCGTGTGCCGGGGCTATGCTGGTGTGCCGACGGCCGTGAGAGGCCGGCACGCGTCCGGGATGACGGGTGTGGGGGTTGGTGGCAATGGAATGCCCGTTTACCTTTCCTTACCCGTTCGTCCGCCATTGATGACGGCACTCTGGCGCACTCTCGTTCCCTGGTGGCGCAGGCAAGCGGCAGGGCTGGCCATGGAACTGGGATCACGATCGCTCCGCCTCGTCGCGCTGCCGTTGGCGGTTCTGCTGACGATCGCAGGCGCGCCCGCGGGTCACGCTGGCAACTCCGGCTTCCTCTCCGAGCTGCGGCTCGCCATCCTCGACCACAATCTGGAGCCGGGTGGCAGCGAAGGCGGGCTCGACCTCGGGGCCGAGATCCTGCTGTCCCCGCTCACCCGGCCAGCCGGTACCGGCGCACTCGATATCCTGCTATCCCCGCGCCCGCATCTGGGTGCTAATCTCAGCCTGGAGGGCGAGACCAGCCGGCTCTATGCAGGCCTCACCTGGCAGGCTCCGCTCGGCGAGGCCTACTTCCTCGAGGCGAGCGTGGGCGGCGCCTGGCACGACGGCCCGCTGGATCAGCCCGGCCTCGCCTCCTATGGCTGCGAGCTGAGCTTTCGCGAGAGCGCGGCGATCGGCGTCCGGCTCGGCGATCGGCTCAATCTGGTTGCTGGCGTCGAGCACATGTCCAATGCCGACCTGTGCGGGCGGAACCGAGGCTTGACCAGCGGCGGCGTGCGTCTAGGGTACGCACTCGATTGAGCGGAAAGCAGCTGAGCGCAGGTCACGATGGTCGTTTTGAACCGCATCTACACCCGGACCGGCGACAAGGGTGATACCGCGCTGGGCACCGGCGAGCGCGTGCCCAAATATGCCCGCCGGATCGAGGCCTACGGCACGGTCGACGAGGCCAACGCCCAGATCGGCGTGGCGCGGCTCCTGCTCGGCAATGAGCAGCCACGCGTCGCCGAGATCCTGCTCGCCGTGCAGAATGATCTGTTCGATCTGGGTGCCGACCTGTGCACGCCCGATCGCGGGCAGAAGCTCGATTGGGAGCCGTTGCGGATCATCGACGCCCAAGTCGACCGGCTCGAAGGCAATATCGACGAGCTCAACGCCGAGCTTGCGCCGCTGCGCTCCTTCGTGCTGCCGGGAGGCACCATGGCCGCCGCGCAGCTCCACGTCGCCCGCACCGTCACGCGCCGCGCGGAGCGCCTGATCGTGGCGCTTGCCGCCGAGCCGGGCGAAAACGTGAGCGCAGCCGGAATCAAGTACGTGAACCGACTCTCCGACCTGCTCTTCGTGATGAGCCGCTTCGTCAACGGCAAGGGCAGCCTCGACCAGCTCTGGGTGCCGGGTCAGAATCGCTGAATTGCGTTCGGATATTCCCTTGCCGCATTCCATGCGTCATTATCGCATCGGCGATCCAACTCGAGCCCGAGGCACCGACCATGTTCGTTCCCGTCTACGATGAGAATCCGATCCGAACGATCAAGCTCCAATATGTGACGCTCGGTCTCATCCTGATCAACGCCGCGGTCTTCTTCCTGTTCCAGCTGCGCGACGTGATGAACGTCGACCCGTGCGGGGC
>JANNSW010000198.1:0-1734 GCA_031403055.1 Hyphomicrobiaceae bacterium
GGCAGAACCGCTCGAGGCCGGCTTCCAGCGGGTTGTTGGCTCGCGTCACGTCGTTGCCGAACGACAAGAGGCCGCTCTCGATCCGCTCGATCAGGTTGGGACAGCCCGGCCCGACGTCCAGATCATCGCCCGCATCCATCAGCGCGTCCCAGAGCTTCTCCCCGAGCGCCCAGTCGTCCACATAGATCTCGAACCCGCCCTGCCGGCTCCAGCCGGTGCGGGCGACGATCAGCGGATGGCGCTTGAAGGCGAGGGTTGCGAAGCGGAAGTACGCGATGCCGCGCACCTTGTCGCCGAACACCCGCGCCATCAGGTCGTCCGCCTTCGGCCCCTGCACGGCGAGCGGCCAGACGTCGGGCTCGACGACCCTGGCCTCCAGCTTGCCCGCGTAAGCGAGACCTTTGGCCCACAGCTCCACATCAGTATCGGCGATCGAGAGCCAGAACCGGTCGGCTGCAAGCTTCAGGATCACCGGATCGTTGATCATCAGCGCCGATTCATCGATCAGCGGTGCGTAGAGGCATTGCCCGATCTGGGCTTTGGACAGATCCCGCGGCGTCATCGACTGCACCAGGCGGGCCGCATCGGGTCCGGCGACCTCGACCTGACGCTCGCAACCGACGTCCCACACCTGGACGTTGCGCTTCAGATGCCAGTAATCCTCCTCGACCGAGCGGAAGGCGGTCGCGAGCAGCATGTGATTGTAGACGGTATAGCCCTTGACACCAGCGGCTTCGACACGGGCGGAAAAGGGTGTCCGGCGGGTGCGCCGGGACGCGGCGAGAATGGGAGTGGTCATGATCGGCGCTCGCTCACGGGCCCTTCCAGTCGATCGCCAGGATCTCCGCGCTGCGGTTGGGGAAGTCCCAGACCCGGCCGAACGCACGCACCCGCGATTGCGTCGCCTTGGCGACGATCACCTCCGGCCCGATCCAATAGCCCGAGTTCGAGATGACGACATCCTGCTTGGCGTTGGCGCCCTCGATCGGCACGACCTCGCCCTGGATCTTCCTGCCGACGACGAGACGGCGCTTCTTGCCCTCGGTCTCGTAGCTGATGGGCGCGCGCTCGGCGCCCAGGAACGTCGAGACCAGCATGGTGAACAGGCCGGTCGTGCCTTTCGCTGCGCCCGAGAAGATCGCCGTCAGCCGCTCCAGCTGATCGTCGGATGCGCGCTCGTCTATGAAGGCCGCGGCTGTCCAGTTGCCGCGCCCCATCTCGCCGGGGATGTCGAGCAGGAGCGCGACGTTGAGGCCGGCGAGGCTGACCTTGCCGTGGCTGCCCTTGTCGATCCGGACGCCCGCCCAGCCCTGGCAGAAGCCTTCCGTTGGCGGATGCTTACCGAGGGAGACGACGCACGGGCAAAACACCGTGCAACTGCAGCCCAGAATGAGCTCGCCCTTCAGCTTCCAAGCGTCCATGCCGTTTCCCCGCGCCGTTCGGTTTCCTCGCATCGAAATCTCGCACGGCGGATAGGCGAAACGCAACGGCCTTTGGCGCCATTTCCCGTAGGTCGGACCGAGGCCGCTGCAGGCGGCCGATGTCCGACAATTCAAAACCACCCCATGTCGGACATCGCCCGGCTCGAGGCCGGGCTACCCAGAAACAAGGGCGGGCAGAGTGGCACTGGCGGCGCTGCTCGCGCAAGGAGCGGCGGGCGTCAGTGTGACCTCGAAGCCGAGGCTCTCGAGGCGGGCTTGCAAGTGCGTTGCGAGGCGGGCCTTCGTCGGTGTG
>JANNSW010000199.1:0-6478 GCA_031403055.1 Hyphomicrobiaceae bacterium
CCTGTGGACCTTCCGCGATCAGTTGTTCCAGCAGCTGCGCAATCGTCGTATCGTTGGTTGTCATCGAGGTTCCTCTTGGTCGAAGAACATCGATGCCTGATTCGCGCTGTCCGCCCCCCCGGGGGCCGACAGCGCGTCCACAGCCACAATGCCACAAGAGCAAATTCCAGACCTCAGGTTACACCACCCAGAGTTCGCCAAAGTGGTCTTCCCGGTTTGGCGATAAAACTCTGCGAAAACAAAAAAATCCAAGCAGGCATTCGTTGGTCTTCCAACGAAAGTCTGCTTAGGGCGCGTCGTCAGTTGAGTTGAGTCTGTCAAGCCACACCGCATCAATAATCGCGCGTGGCCGTCGATGCCGTCATCTATCGGTATCGGACTGGCATTCCGTCCATGCAACGCATGGTTGCGCCATGACACGCGATCTGCCGGAGCGCTACGGCGACTGGAAGGCGACGCACAGGCGTTTTCGGAGATGGTGCGAAAGTGGGGTTTTGCGCGCATTCTCGGGGCTTTGGCTGAAGATGCCGATGCGGAGTACATGTCGATCGACTCGACCAGCGTGCGCGCCCATCAGCACAGCGCCGGCGCCAAAAAAAGACGGCGAGGACCGAGCCACCCCCGGATCAAGTCCGAGGGCCAGATCCCGCGGCGGGCTGACGACCAAGATCCACGCCATCGTCGTGCTGGAAGCACGCGTCCCGCATGATGCGCTCGCCCGGCCAAGCGGCCGATATCACACAGGCGGTGCCGTTGCCCGACCAGGTCGAGCCCGACGCGTTCCTCGCCGACAAGGGCTATGACACCGACGCGTTGATCGAGACGCTCGAGGAGCGGGGCATCACGCCCGTCACCCCGCCGAAAGCCAATCGCAAAGAGCCGAGAAAGACGGACTTCGCCCTCTATTGTGAGCCCAACCCCGTCGAGCGGTTCTTCTGCAAGATCAAGCGATACCGCGCCATCTCAACGCGCTGCGACAAGCTCGCCAACACGTTCCTTGCGGCGGTGGCGTTGGTTTGCGTCCAGTTCGGGCTCAACTGACGACAGGACCGAGGCCCAACCAAGCCACACCTGCCAAAAATGGAAGACAGCCCGCCGTCATCCGAGATACCCTGACCCCCATCCCTCATCGCTCCCACAAGCCGGAACAAACCAGAGGGCGAATCTTGCGGACGTGGTGTCCGCGGGGCTGTTGGTCGCTGACGTTCGCCGACTTTCGATAACCCCCGTCATTGCAAAAGAATTCCACGCATTATTGTTCGCCTGTGTCCTTCACCATTCGACACAATCCGCATATGTTGTTGGGGCCGGAGTTGGGGCCGGTGGATGGGGATCGGCATGTCACGACAGCTTCACAAGCTCAACGCCCTGCAGGTCAGCCGCCTGGATCGGATCGGACGTCACGGCGACGGTGGCGGGCTCTATTTGTCGATCGGGAAGGATGGGCGCCGTCGCTGGGTCTTCATCTATCGCGACCGCAGGACCAAAAGGCTGCGGGAGATGGGGCTCGGCAGCGCCGATATCGTGCCTCTGGCCAAAGCCAGGGAGCGAGCGAAGAACGCTCGCGAGTTGCTGAGCGACGGTCTCGATCCGATCGCCGAACGCGAAGGCAACGCGAGCGGGGGAGTGCCCACGTTCAGTCAGTTTGCCGACGAAGTGATCGACGCGCTGGAATACGGCTGGGTCAACGCCAAGCATCGCCAACAGTGGCGGACCACAGTGAGTACCCACGCGGCGGCGCTGCGGTCGATCCCGGTCGACCAAATCCGCACTGACGACGTGCTCGCCGTGCTCAAACCGATTTGGCAGACCAAGCACGAGACAGCAAAGCGCGTGCGCGGCAGGATCGAGAAGGTACTGGACACCGCCAAGGCACGTAACCTGCGCCAGGGCGAAAACCCGGCCGCTTGGCGTGGCAATCTCGATCACCTGTTGCAGACCAGCAAGAAGCCGGTGCGGCGCCACCCTGCCATGCCGATCGACGATATCCCAGCCTTCATTGTTCGATTGCGCGAAACGACTTCGATTGCTGCGCGGTGCATGGAGTTCGCAATTCTGACTGCGAGCCGATCGAGCGAAGCTATCGGCGCGCGATGGGATGAGGTCGACGTTGCCGCACGGATCTGGACCATTCCGGGTTTCAATCCGGAGACGGGGCGGCGCATGAAGGCTGGCCGGGACCATCGCGTCCCGCTTTCGCGTCGCGCGATGGAAATCCTTCGCGAAATGGACATGGCCAAGTGCGGCCCCTTCGTATTCCCCGGCCGGAACCTGAGTGGGCCTCTGTCCGAGGACATCCTAAGGGCACTCATGCGGTGGCTGGATGCCCGGCCAGCGACGCCGCATGGTTTCAGGAGCAGCTTTCGCGATTGGGTAGGGGAACGAACGTCCTTCCCACCCGAGCTGGCCGAGCACGCCCTCGCCCATCGGATCGGTGATGCCGTTGAGCAGGCCTATCGCAGGGGAGACGCACTGGAGCGCAGACGCGAGATGATGGAAGCATGGGCTTCATTTTGCGAAGCGCCGGCCGGAACCAATGTTGTGCCGATTCGCGCGGTGCAGTGAGACTTAGCCGTACGGATAGGAAGGTGCGGGACAAGATGGAGACTCCACTCGGCCTCCGTGCGATCACTCTGGAGGCGCTGGGAGCAACGCAATGGCGAGCATAGCTGGTCACGCAGGCGGGCTTCCCGCCACTTCGCATGTCTTTCTGGCCGAATTCTTTACGTGGGTGCTGGACGGCGTGGCACGCTATGACGCGGCCGTGAAGCAATTGGCCATTCAGCAGTGCGATCGGGACACTGAGTTATGGGGCGACCCTTTCGGTCCAGGCTGGCTGTCTCACCTTCTGGAGCTGATCCGGGACGGGCACGAGGCCTACCCCAAGCGGGACGCTGCAGACGATCAGACCCACGAGATCAATCAGCATTTCTTTGTGCTTGCCCAGCGCTGGCTTGAAAGCCATGGCGGCTCCGCCGAAGATGCACTGGCGGAGGTCGAGCATAAGCTGGCACGGCGCCAAGATCGCGATCCACGACACATTGAACTGGAACGTCTACTTTACGATCGTGCCTCGGCCGGCAAGGTGATCGTGAAGGCGAGGAAGTGGGACGACGTCAAACGTTGTGCTGCATCAGAGTACCAGCCAGTACCTGCCGATTTCTTTCTGAGGCCCTGTCGGTTTTTCTATTCCATTTTCCACGGACCATCGGAACTCGTGCGCTGGCCGGAGAATGGCTCGCCGAACTGGCTGGCCGACTCCGTGTTCAATAGGAACGATCCGCCCGTCTCTTACGTCGAGGCCAAGATAACTCGGGAGGACGCCATTGCCGTCGCAGCTGAATTCTGGGACGCGGAACGAAACGAGGGGGCCATGAGCGATGCAGAGCACAGCCTCACCGGGTGGTGGAAACCAACTTGGCTCACTCTTGCCGGGGCGATCATGTGGGTCGTGACGGGCGACAGGTCTCTGGCGAGGGCGGCGGACCAGATGGAGGACAACGACCGCAGCACGATCCTCGGGATCGAAGTGCGACTCGCAGCCAAAAAGTGCCCGACGGGAAAGTCGGTCAGTGCTCGAATGGAAGTTGACGCAGCGTGGCCGGCGATCCGGCGATTGATTGCCGATGAGAAGATCATGGCCGAAGGCAGCTTGTTAGAACGGCGAGGCATCACCAGCGGTATCGAAACGAGATATCCCAATGCACCTATTCCCTCTGGAGACGCAGGAAACCTGATTATCACGGGCGGCGTTGCCGGAATTGAGCCCAGAGATGCTCTTGGTCCGGACGAACTCTATCGCTTCACTAACGGGCAGGGGCGTTACTGGTACGACGTGCGGCTGCGAGCGGCCGACGTGTTTCGGGAGTTCCCAAACGTGGGTGCGCAACGCCCTGTCAACCTCACAGAGAAACGGGGCCCTGGGCCTGGTGCACATACTAAAACTCAATATTCGGCACTGCGAGTCGAAGCCCTTCGACTGATGGAACATCACGGCGAATTCAGCGATGATGATATCGACTGGAACGGCCCAGAGAAGCTGATTGAGGTGCTCCAGGAATTCCACATGGAAAAATACAAACGCGAACCCGGCCGGAGCACCCTGCAGCCCAAGGTTCGGGATTGGATCAATGAATATCGCTGCAAAGGTGCTGCCGATAAATGAATTTTGACAATTGCCGGCAATAACCGGCAGACCGACAGTGAACGCTCGCACATATTGGTGGCCACAGATCACATCACGAGGTGGCCATGACCGCAATGCAAACGATACCCCAGGCCGACCGTTTCGCCTACCCGGTGAACGACGCCTGCCACGCGCTCGGGATCAAGCGCACATCGCTCTATGAGTTGGCAAAGGCCGGCGAGATCAAGTTGATCAAGATCGCCGGCCGAACGCTGGTGCCGCGCTCTGAGATCGAGCGCCTGACCAAGGTTGATCGCGCCGCCTGAATCAGCACCGCCGCCCCGGCGGCAACCGGCAGCGGCGGCAAGTCTTACATCGACATCCCCAGACATCGACGGTTCTATTGGTATCGCGTATCGCCCTGCAATCAAAGGCATAGCGCCGTCGTCCAACATCCGGACGACCCACATGCAGGCTCTCCAGCACGCCGCCCCGCACACCGCGGGCACCTGCCGACACCGCGCCCTCGACGACATCAATCTTGCAGTCGCGCTCACCTACGCACGGGCCGGCATTCCCGTGTTTCCGTGCGATGCGCGCAAGCGGCCCTTGACGCCGCGCGGGCACCACGACGCGACCACCGATCCCGACACCATCCGACGGTGGTGGACACGTTGGCCCGACGCACTGGTCGGCATCCCGACCGGGCCGGATTCCGGTGTGTGGGTGCTGGACGTGGACGGTGAGACAGGCCGGCAGAGCCTCAACAAGTTAATGGCCTGCCTTGGCGTTGAGACGATCGTGGATCTGACACCGTGTGTGAGCCGGACGCCGAGTGGCGGTTTACACCTGATCTTCCGGTTGCAGCCCGGCGAGCGACCACGCAACCGCGCGCGTGACATCGGCGCCGGGCTCGGTACGCGCGGCGTGAAGGCCGAAGGGACCAGCGCCGGCTACTTCATCGCTCCGGGTTCGCTGTTGCTGGATGGCCGTCGCTATGAGCTGGTGGACGCGGCGACGCTGCAGCCGATCGGAGGTGGCCATGCGGACCTTTGACAGCGCCGCGCCGGCTCACCCGACGGCTGCTCTATCTCGCCACCTTCAACGCTGCCGAGCGTGCCATGATCGCCGCTTCGCCCGAGCTGCGACAGGCGATTTCGCGACAGTGATCCTGCCGAGTGGTCCGCCAACTTCGAGCAGCACCAGACCACCCAGCGCGAGGCTTTGGTAGCGGCCCGTGCGCCAGGGCGACATCCTCGTGGCACGCCCGAGCTGGAGCGCCAGCACTGCTACGTCGCCTCGATCCTCGAACGCGAATTGCCAGCGCTCGCGGTCATGCGGCCTGGCAGCGGGCGCAACGATGCGGCCTTCCGGCTCGTGTGTCGCGTCGGCAGGTGGGTGCATCACGGCATCATCGGGCGAGACCGGTTCATCGCCGACGTGCTCGACGCCTGCGAGCGAAACGGACTCGTGGCCAAAGACGGCCGCAAGGCCGTGCTCGCCACCATTGCCAGCGGTCTCGCCAAGTCCGCTGGCGACGCGCTGCCGGAGTTGGGGGCGCGCCATGGATGAGCGAAACAACGGAACCGAATGGATCAACCAGGGCCACGGCCTCGACAACCTGTTTGTTCGCGGAAACATGACGAATTTGGCGCCGTCGCATAGCGAGGCTGAGCGGAAGCCTTTGGCGCACGAACCCGTGCCGCTCGTGCGGCCGGTACCCGCGGCCGATCCCTATCCAGTCGAAGGGCTCGGCTCCCAACTCGCCGCTGTCGTTCGGGCGCTCAACGACATCGTGCAATCCCCGCATGCCATGTGCGCCAACAGCGTTCTCGCGACGGTCACTCTCGCCGCGCAGGGTCAGATCAATGTCGAGCTGCCGATCGGCGCCGGCTCGACACGTCCGGTGTCGGGTTTCTTCATCACGGTCGGGCGGTCGGGGGAGCGGAAGTCGATGAGCGATGAGCAGATCGACAAGGCACTGAAGTCCCGTGAGGCGGAGCTGCGGCAAATCCACGATGCCGAGACGAAGGTCTGGCGCAATGTGCACGACGCCCGGGAGGCTGCGCGCAAGGCGATCCTGGCCGGTAAGCAAGACAAGGTGGCCAAGGAAGCCGACTTGCGGGCGCTGGGCGATGAGCCGGAGAAGCCGCTCGCGCCGATCATCATCATGGAGGAGCCGACTGTTGAAGGGCTGGCCAAGCTGCTGATGGCCGGCCAGCCGTCCGTGGGCGTGTTCTCGACGGAAGGCGGTCAATTCGTCGGCGGGCACGCGATGAGCGACGACGCGAAGCTGCGCAGCGCAGCGGCGCTATCCCGGCTATGGGATGGCGATCCCTGGAAGCGGGTGCG
>JANNSW010000200.1:0-1574 GCA_031403055.1 Hyphomicrobiaceae bacterium
CCGCGCGCTGCTCGATCCGGTGCCGCCGCAGCAGCTGTTTGCGATGTTTTCGGATATCCTCGCGGCGCTCGTGGCCGGCGGCGGATTGGCACCGTTCCAGCGCCTCGGCGGCCACGTACTGATCGCGCTGGATGGCACCGAATATTTCTGCTCGCAGAAATTGTCGTGTCCGAACTGTTCGTCGCGCGCTCGCGCCAACGGCAAGACGGAGCATTTCCACCAGATGGTTTCGGCCGCCATCGTCGCGCCCGGACACGATCGGGCGCTGCCGCTCGAGCCCGAGTTCATCACGCCCCAGGATGGCGCCGAAAAGCAGGATTGCGAGTTTCGCGCGACCGCGCGCTGGCTAGCCGCGCATGGAGCGAAATACGCGCATCTGAAGCCGATCTACCTCGGTGATGATCTCGCCTCGCGACAGCCGACCTGCGACGCCGTAAAGGCAATTGGTGCGCACTTTCTGTTCACGGCCAAACCGTCCTCGCACAAGACGTTGTACGAATGGCTCGATGGCGCGGATGTGCCGGTCATGGAGCAGAAGGTCAAGCGGGGCGCGCGTTTCGTGACACACCGCTATCGCTGGCTCGAAGGCGTGCCGTTGCGCGATGGCGTCATGTCGAAGACATGCCTTCGGCATGATGATGCTCTCATCGTCAACTGGCTCGAAATCGAGATCGTCGATCCCGCCGGCAAAGTCACGTACCGCAACAGCTTCGTCACCGATCTGCCCGTGACCCAAGACAATGTCGCCGAACTGGCAGCCTGCGGACGCGCTCGTTGGAAAATAGAAAACGAAACATTCAATACCCTGAAGACCAAGGGCTACAATCTCGAGCACAACTTCGGTCACGGCAAAGACCAACTGTCCGCGCTGCTGGCGACAATGAACCTGATCGCCTTCGCCATGCACACGGTCGCCGACCTCGTCGATGCGGCGTGGAAAGCGGCACGCGCAGCGGTCGGCACCCGCAAGCGCTTCTTTGAGGAATTGCGCGTCATCACCACGTATCTGGTGTTCCCGAGCTGGTCCCTGCTCGTCGAGACCCTGACCGCCGGCAAACCGCCGCCCTCCGTGCTCGGCGGCTGACGACGCCCGTCAGCCGCAACCCCGCACTCGAGACGCATGTCCTGCCTTCGTCACCCCGAAACCGTCACATTGAGAATTGCTGGAGGGCCGCCCGCCTCCTGCGAAGCGAGCGGCCCTTGCTTTCGTCTCGATCAGTGCCGGTTCAGAGCACGATCGCGTCCATCGCGATCAGCTCCTTCAGCGACATGCCATGCACGTCGGCGAGCAGCACGACGTCGATGTCGACGCCCTTGATCTCGGCGGAGATCATGAGGCCGGCCTTGGTGTCCTCGACCGAGAGGATCTTGAAGGCATCGCCGCCCTTGACCAGGTCGTGCAGCATGAGCTGATCGCCACCCTTCGTCGCCGCGAAGTCGAGGATGGTGTCGGTGCTGCCGAGCTTGCTGCCGTCGGCGACGTCCTTCTTGAAGAAGACGAAGTCGTCGGCGCCGAACCCGCCCTTCAGCACGTCCGAGCCTTCCGCACCGCGGATCCAATCGGCGCCGTCGCC
>JANNSW010000201.1:0-9497 GCA_031403055.1 Hyphomicrobiaceae bacterium
GATGCGGCCGATGCCGTCCGGCGGCACGAGCGCAGTGGCCGCCCGCTCGGCGGTCCGCAGTTCGTCGCGCGGCTCGAGCGGCAGGCCGGTCGCCCGCTCGCCCCGCGGCCACCGGGACGGCCGAGGAGCAGGCGGGAGGCGATTGAATAGGTATACTGTCCCGGGTTTTGTACGGGTTTTGCATTTTCTTTCGACGAGCCGGTGGCCGCTCCGTCGGAAAAACTCTAGGTTAGTCGTCAGGTATGCGCTTGCAAGGCGCGGCGGCCGATTGGAAATGGGGCCATCATGGCGGCGACTACGCACCATCGAGTGTTGATCATCGGCGGCGGCACTGCCGGCATTACCGTGGCGGCAAGCTTGAAGCGCCGCGGCCCGGGGGCGATCGACATCGCGATCGTCGAGCCGAGCGACATGCATTACTATCAGCCGGCATTCACGCTGGTCGGGGCCGGAGTCTACGATCTCGCGCGCACACGCAGGTCGACCGACAGCCTGGTGCCTGCCGGCGTCAAGCGCATCAAGGCTGCCGCGCGCAAGCTCGATCCCGTAAACAACACTGTCGAGCTGTCCACCGGAGACTCGGTCGGCTACGACTATCTGGTGGTCTGCACCGGCGTGAAACTCGATTGGGGAAAGGTTGGCGGCCTCGCCGAGGCGATCGGACGCGGGGGCGTGTGCAGCAACTATTCGCCCGACCACGTCAACTATACCTGGGAGTGCCTGAAAGCGCTCGAGCCGGGAAGCAAGGCGGTGTTCACTCAGCCGCCGCTGCCATTCAAGTGCCCCGGTGCGCCACAGAAGATCGTCTACCTCACCGCCGACCATCTGCGGCGCAAGGGCATCCTCGCGGACGTCGAGCTCAAGTACTTCGTCCATGCGCCGGTGATTTTCGGTGTTCCGTTTTTCGCTCGCGAGTTGACCAAGATCGCCGAGCGCTATGGCGTCGAGGTGAGCTACCAGCACAACCTCGTTGCCCTCGATGCCAAGGCCAAGTCCGCGATCTTCGAGATCGTCGGCGGCGACAAGCAGGGCCAGCGCATCGAGGTGCCCTATGACATGCTGCACGTATCGCCGCCGCAAAGTCCTTCCGACGACATCAAGTCGAGCCCGCTCGTCAACCCCGGTGGCTGGGTCGAGGTCAACCAGAGCTCGATGCAGCACGTGCGTTACGCCAACGTTTTTTCGGTCGGAGACGTCGCCTCGACCCCCAATTCCAAGACCGCCGCCGCCGTGCGCAAGCAGGCGCCGGTGGCGGTCCGCAATCTCCTCGCGCTGATGAACGGTCAGGCCATCGACGGCGGCTATGACGGCTACGCCTCGTGCCCGCTCACCACCGCCAAGGGTAAGGCGATCATCGCCGAGTTTATCTATGGCGGCAAAGTGACTCCGACCCTGCCTCTCCTCGACCCGGGCAAAGAACGATGGCTCGGCTGGTGGATCAAGGTCAGCGGCCTACCGGTCATGTACTGGAACTATATGCTGAAAGGCTACGAGTGGTTCCCCAAACATAATACTGCCTTCGAGGAACCCTCGCAAGCACGGCCGTCGGCGCCCGGGTGATCCGCTGACCACCTTGGCCTGTCCGGCAATGGTCCCTCCGATGGGGTCCCACGATGAACTTCCGCCAGCTCCTCGACAGCGTTTCGGGCACCTCCCGCGCCCAGCTCTGGCCCATTTCGGGATCGCTCGTGGCACTCATTCTTTCTTTTGGGACCTCGAATGAGTGAGTCATACCAGCCTGCACAAATCATGACTCTTCATTCGCATCTCAGGCTCAGCGGCCAAGCCGGAATCACGACATCGGCCCGCGCGCTCGACCTCCGAAATCAGGCCCGCATGGTCGCAGCGCGCTTCGCTTGTAAAACCCCTCCCTGCCAGCGGAAGCGTGGTTCCGGCGTGTCCGTGCGTCCCAGGAAAGCACGCTGGCCTGTCTGCCGGACGAAAGTGGTCTTGCCCCCCGCGCCGAGCGGCGATCAGCCCGACTGGCGTGCGCGCGCGACGATCAGCCCGCTCGCCACGATCACGGCCATGCCGATCCAGACCAGGCGATCGGGCACGTCGCCGAACCAGAGAAAGCCGACGATGACGCCGGCGACGATCTCGGCATAGCCGAACGGCGCCAGCGTCGAGGCCTTGGCGTGGGCGAAGGCTTCCAGGATCATCCACTGGTTGGCCGCGCTGATGAGGCCCAGGACTCCGATCATCGCCGCGGCCTCGAGCCCGATCGGCTGCCAGCTGCCCAGAAGGGGCAGCGCGAACACCGTCGTTCCAATCACCGCGCTCGTCGTCGAGGTCACCAGCGAGGGCGAGGAGCTGGCAAGCTTGCGGTTGATGAGAAGCGAGAAAGCGAGGACCGCCCCGCAAAGCACCGCGGAAAGCGCATGCACATTTACGCCGCCGAGGTCCGGCCGCATCACGATGACGACACCCGCGAACCCGCCGATGACCCCATACCAGGCCGCGACTGGTACGCGCTCGCCGAGCGCTGCCGGCGCGATCGCCGTCACCATGAAGGGGTAGACGTAGATGAGCGCGATGGCGTCCGCGATCGGCATGCCGGCGGCGGCATAGATGAACGACCAGGTGGCAACGCAGAGCAGCGCCCCACGCGCAAGCTGCAGCAACGGCTGCGGCGGGCGCAGCAAAGCGGAGCCGTGGTGAAAGATCGCGAACGGCAGCACGATCGCCAGGTAGGCTGCATAGCGTACGAAGGAGATCATGGTCTCGGAGAGCAGCGGCGTCAGCGCCTTCAGCAGCGCGCCGTTGACTGCCCCCAGCGACACGCCCGCGACCATCAGCATGATGCCGAAAAGCGGCGATATCTTCCTCTCGCTCATGGCCGATCAGTCGAGGAGGGGAAACGAGCCGTCGGTATCGTTGACCTCGGGTCCGACCAGTGCTGGCACGAAGATGGTAATGAGCCGCACGCTCTCGAGCACCTCGAAGCGGAAGCGCTCGCCTTTGGCGGCTGCCCACAAGGTGCCGGGTCCGATGTCATGGGTGGTGCCATTGCCAAGATCCTCAAGCCACGCGTGGCCTGCGAGGCAATAGCCGACCTCCACGTGGTGACGATAGCCATAGACGGTCGGCGGCGCGCGGTGCAGCGTGATATCGGTCAAGGTGAGGCCGACGCCGTCCTCACGCAGCAGGAACCGCGTCGTCGACCAATTGTCGGTTGCAACCGCGCGCGAGCTACCCACCAGCTCGGCCTTGTGGCGGATGATCATGATTGCCTCTTGGCGCCCGCGCCCTCAGCGGCGTCGGCGGCATGCGTGGTGTGGCTCTGCACCTCGACGAACAGGCGCTTGACCTCGGGGTGCTCCGCCTTGATTGCGCGCTCGATCCGCCCGGCGGTCACCTCGACCACATGGGCGGTGACGGTGTTGGAGAAGTCGAGGCTCATCGTCACCAGCACATCGTGGGGTCCGAAGTGCAGCGTGCGGATCTCGTTGACTTTCTGGATCACGGCGCGCCCGTTGCTCGAGCCTTCGCGCTGCACGATCTCGCGAATGGAGGCAACCAAGGCCGGGTCGGCGGCTTCCCCGATGATCAGGCCATGGGTCTCGCGCGACAGGAAGGCAGCGACGCCCGCGAGCATCACCCCGATCACGATCGAGGTCGCCCCGTCGATCCAGCCGGCGCCGAGCTGATGGGCGAGAAAGATGCCCACGAGCGCGATCACGAGGCCCAACAGCGCCGCCAGATCCTCGATCAGTACCGTGAACAGCACGGGATCCTTGGAGCTGGTGATCGCCGTGATGGCGCGGGTGGCGCCGCGCTGGGCATTGAACTCCTTGATCGCCACCTTGAACGAGAAGGCTTCGATCACGATGGCGATGCCGAGCACGACGTAGTTCACGTAGGGGCTGGAAAGCTCGTGAGGATCGATCAGCTTCTCGATGCCCTCGTAGATCGAGAAGCCGGCGCCGAGCGAGAACAGCAGGACCGCGACGACAAAGCTCCAGAAATAGATCTCCTTGCCGTAGCCGAAGGGATGGCGCTCGTCGGCCGGACGTTCGGCGCGCTTCATGCCGAACAGCAACAGTGCCTGGTTGCCGGTGTCGACCAGCGAATGGATCGCTTCCGACAGCATGGCCGAGGAGCCGGTGTAGACAGATGCAGCGAACTTGGTGACGGCGATGCCGAGATTGGCGGCGAGCGCCGCGAGGACGACATACTTCGACCCGTGTCCGGCCATGACGTTGTTCCCTCGCGAGCCCGCTGCCTCGACGGCATCGATCCAGTGTGGCGGTCTGTCAGCCGTTCGGCAAGCGCTGGGAGCGAGCAGCGGGTGCCCGACACCTGATGGCCCAGATCTCGATCACTCCAGGTCGAATTGCAGGATCGCCATTTGAAACTGGTAGGAGACCTCGCCATCCTCGTCGTCGCGGAACAAAATGCCGATGAACTCGTCTCCCACCAGCACCTCGGCCGAATCGTCTTTCTTCGGGCGCTGCTTCACGCTCAGGGTTTCGAGCTTGAACGTCTTGCGCAGATATTTCTCGAGCTTCACGATCTCGTCGCGGTTCACGGCAAGGCACTCCTCGGATGGCGGCCGGATTGGCATCTCGAGCCCAGCCGGCCAGAGGCGGCACGTTGGCTCGAACCTTCCTAGCAGGCATTCGTTGGAAGACCACCGATTGCCTGCTCGGATTTCTTTGTTCTCGCAGAGTTTTATCGCCAAACCGGAAAGACCACTTTGGCGAACTCTGCTTAGCAGGGGCCAGCCAACCAAGGCAATTCATGGTTTGCAGTAGCCGGTTGGGACGCTGCTCAGTCGTCTGCGAAATCGCGGGCGAACATCTGGTCCATGCTGCGCGAAGGGTCCTTGCAATCGGATTCGCCGACGATCCTGGCCGGCACGCCCGCAACGGTCTTGCGCGGCGGCACGTCCTGCAACACCACGCTGCCGGCGGCGACGCGTGAGCAGGCGCCGACCGTGATGTTGCCGAGGATCTTGGCGCCAGCGCCGATCAACACGCCGTTCGAGATCTTGGGGTGCCGGTCGCCGGTATCCTTGCCGGTGCCCCCCAGAGTCACGCCATGCAGCATCGAGACATCGTCGCCGACCTGAGCCGTCTCGCCGATCACGATGGCATGGCCATGGTCGATGAAGATGCCGCGCCCGATCCGGGCGGCCGGATGGATGTCGATCGAGAATACGCGGCTCGACTGGCTCTGCAGATAGAGCGCGAAGTCGCGCCGCCCTTGCGTCCACAACACGTGCGCGAAGCGATGGGTCTGGAGCGCATGGAAGCCCTTGAAGTAGAGCAGCGGCTCGATCAGGCGGGTGCAAGCGGGATCGCGGTCGAGCACGGCGACGAGGTCGGCGCGGAAGCATTCGCCGAGCTCGGGGGCCTCCATCATCAGGTCGTCGAACGTGTCGTAGAGGAGGCCAGCGTCGACGTCGGGGTGCGTCAGTCGCTGCGACAGGCGGTGGCAGATCGCCTCCTCGAGCCGGTCGTGATGCAGGATCGTCGCGTAGATGAAGCCGCCGAGCGCGGGCTCGCGCTGCATCGCGGCCTCGGCCTCCTCGCGCGTGCGCGTCCACAGCGGGTCGCAGCGGTCGATCTGGCCATCGAGGGCATGGGCGGAACGCTTATTCATGGCTTGCTACTCCTCGCAAGAGCTGCGGACCGGCGCTGCTGCGGCCGGCCGTGCCCTCGATACGCTGATACCCGACAAGCAGATGATGGAGATTGCGCCCGAGCGCAAGTCCCCGCTCGCCTTGCGAGCTCCGTGTGGGCGCAGCGATCCGCCAGGCCGCTTCGCGGCAGTTGGTCAGGCCGCCTCGCGGCAGTTGGTCAGGTCGCTTCGCGGGCGTGGTGCATGATCGAGACCACCTCGACGATCATCCGCGCGCGATCGTTCTCGATCTCGAGCCACTTGGCCAGATCCAGCGAAAGCACGCGCTCGGCGGCAGCGACTTGCCGGTCCGCGAACAGCACTCGCGCGGCAAAGGCGAACGCCGTTTCCCGCAGGGCCAGCGAGAGCACCTTGCGCGAGCGCTGACAGGAGGCGGCGACACCATCCTTGCTGATCAGGTCGAAGGCGGCCTGCGCACAAGCGGCGACGCGGTCCTCGTCCATGCCGTCGAAGATCGGGCTCCAGGCACAGATCGTCTTCAGCTGCTTGATCTCCTCAGGCGCGACCTTGCTGTCGGCCATCATCATCGCGACGATCGGGATCATGACCGCCGCAGGCACGTCGAGTTGGTCGCTGGTGCCGACGCCATGCAGATTGACGAACAGATCGGGAGTGGCTTTGGCCTTGGGCCGCTCAGGCGCTCGCCCACCGCCGAACAGGCCACCCATGTTGCGGCGCGGCGGCTCATTACCGCCAGCGGCCATGGCGCGATCGACCGCCGCGGGACCTGCTGCGCGCTCGTCGGGGCGCGCGCCCCTGGGGTTTCCCGGTTTGGCGTTCCCCTGATCCCGAAACCATGACAGTGCCATTGTCGCCCCCCTAATCCCAACAAAATGAAGAGGATGCCATGCTTGCCGAAAGCGTCAGACTACCATCGGCAGGCCCAGCGGCACAAGCGGCTGATCCTGGCCTGATCCTTCCGGCGACGGAGGATGGCCGGCTCGTTCGATTGCATTACGCCGCTGAGCTGGCCGAGCCTCGCAGCATATCGGTCCTGAGCGGCCGCGGCTCGGAGAACAAATCGCCCTGCCCGAGCGCGATCTGCCACCGCCGTGCCAGCAGCAGCGAGTCATCGCCCTCGATGCCCTCGAGCACGATCTCGACACCAGCCTTGCGCTGGTCGGCCAACACAGCTGCAAAGCCGTCGCCGACTTGCGCGATCGTGTCCTCGATCACGGCCGTACGGACCTTCAGGAAGGCGACATGGCTCGCGTGCAGGGCGGCGCCGGTCAGTTCGAGCGTATCGATCTCGGCAAGGGCGAAACGGAAGCCGAGCTGGCCGAGCGAATCGAGGCTCTCGATTTCGATCGGCGACAAGCTCCCGTGATCGGCGAGCGACAGCTCGAACACCAGGAAATCCGTGAGCGGGCGGCTGGTACGCATCATTTCGACAAACAGCTTCAGGATGGCCGGATCGCCGAGCGAGCCACGCGACAGCCGCACGAAAAACGGGCGTGCCTTGCCGCGCTCGATCAGCCGGTTGAGGATCTCGGCGACGCGCGACAGCATCACGCCGTCGAACTCGACGCGCAATCCGATTCGGCTCGCCGCAGCCACCGCCTCCTGGGTGGCGATTGGAGCCTGAGCGCCGTTCAGGACATGCGGAAAGATCTCGTAGAAGCGTGCCTTGCGGTCGGCGAGCGAGATGATCGGCTGCAGATAGATGTCGATCGCGCGATCGGCGATCGCAGCCCGCACGAGGCTCTCGACCGGATCGTCGGCGTCCTGTTGCCCGTCGAGGTCGTTGCCGGCAAGACTGGGGAGCGCAGGCCGATCGAGTTCCGCCGTGCCTGTTTCCTCACCCACCGGCGCGTCGTCGTCGACGTCCGTCATGCCGGGCCCGACGAGCCCTGAACGCGATCCGCGGTCGAGCTCGTGGGCCAGATGGCGGACGAGATCGTTGACGACCCGATCGTCCGCCGTGGCGCCCTCGTACCTCATCTCGTCATAGGTCCCGCGTGCGGAGGAGCGAGCGCGTGCTGGCGCCGACGGCTCCTCGCTCTCGCCAGTCTCGAAGTCGGGGACCTCCCAGCCTGAGGCGGCAAGCGCTGGATCGAGCTCCGCGGGGTCCAGATCGGGGTTCCGGTAGCTATCCAGCTCGTGGTCGATACGCGAAACGTCCCGGCGTAGCTGGCTGATGGCCTGAATGCGCCGGAGGATCAGATTGACGAGGGCACTCAGGATGAAAAGTGCAGCGCCCCCGATGGCCGACGGCAGCGGTCCGAGGCCGGCCTGGAAATAGAGGCCAGCGGCAACGGCCGTCGCGACCAGCGAGGCGGCGAACAGCACGAAAGCATCCGAGCGGCGACGTGTGCCGCGACCACGCCTGGACGGTGCGGGGCGTCCCCCGGCTGGCGTGGGGCCCCGATCGTTTGGTGCTCGATCATAATCGGTCATGGCGTTGGCTCATCCTTTGGAGTGCGCCCGAATCTCTGCGTGTGAGGGTCGGCAGCCGCGAAGCCGGTTGCAATGGTGGCGCCGTAATTTTCCTCATGATATCGTTGACTTCTACCGGTTTGCGCCGGGTCTGTTGCAGGATAGTCTCAGGGGGCGCCCAGCTCGGTGCCCCAATTCGGCCTTTCGCACACTTAAGCCTTGCTTTACCGATTCGGCTCCTAGTCTCGGGACATACCGCCCCGACCAAGTCAGAGTGCCCCGCCCATGACCTTGCTGCCCGCTGGCGCTTCCCATCACACCGACGCTCCCGCCTATCCCGATCTCGACGCCAAGCGCGTCGTGGTGACCGGTGCCTCGCTCGGCGTCGGTGAGCGCCTCGTCAGGGCGTTCGCCGCCAACGGCTCGCGGCTCGTGCTGCAGCTCGACCAGGATCGCAATGGCTTGCTCGCCTTTGCCGGCGAGCTCGCGGCCGACTCGAAGGGCCTGCGCGTGTTCGAATGCACTTTCAGCGCCGAAGACGGCATCGAGCGCTTCGCCAAGGCGGCGATCGGTGCGTTCGGCGGCATCGACGTGCTCGTCAACAATCTCGGGCCGTTTCCCCAGGACCTGTCGAGCGCACGCTCGGAAGCCGATTTTGCCGGCGTCGTTGCGGCGTCACTGCGGACGGCAGAGGTGGTCACGCGGGCCGTCGTCCGGCGCCTGGAGCTGACGCGTGGCCCGGCGGTGATCGTGAACGTGCTCTCGCTCGACGGTGAAGGCCTGGCCGCCCGCCAGGCGCTCTACGCGATGGCGCGCACCACGCTCGAGACCTTGACGCGTGCGGATGCGGAGGAGTGGGGCGAGCTGGGCCTCAGGGTCAACTCGATCGTGGTCAGCGCGGAGGGTGCCCGCGATCCGTTCGCCGATGCCGCCGAGCTTGCAGCACCCGTGGCCGGCGACGGCCTCGTCGACGAGGTTGCCGCTGCCGTCCTATCGCTCGCATCCGCCCGCTCGCGCTGGATGAACGGCATGACGCTGACGGTGACCGGGATGCCAGGGTAGGGGACGGGTTACAGGTTACAGGGGACAGGGGTGGTGAAGATCGAGAGTTATCGTGATCTGATCGTGTGGCAGCAGGGAATGGAGCTCGCGGCTGACGTCTACCGGGTAGTAAAACTACTTCCCAAGACTGAGGAATACCGCCTGACCAGTCAGCTCCTTCGTGCGGCGGCGTCTGTTCCTGCGAACCTCGCCGAGGGGCACGCACGCGGAACCCGGAAGGACTACGCGCACTATGTCAGCATCGCTCGCGGCTCGCTGGCTGAAATTGAAACAATGGGGTATCCATCTGAGTGCGGTATCCGCTAGGGGTTGCGCCAGGGGCGGCCAATCATCGGGTTTAGCCCGAGAGAAGCTGGCCTGATGCGGCGTTTTGCGGGCGGCCGCGGCTTCTTCCTTTTGGCGACAGGGTTCAC
>JANNSW010000202.1:0-1536 GCA_031403055.1 Hyphomicrobiaceae bacterium
CGGGCAACCGCAGCCGAGCGCTTCGATGATGGCGTTGGGGTAGCCTTCGTAGCGCGAGGCGAAAGCGAAAATGTCGGCCCCCCGCAGCACGTCGGCAACGCGATCGGTCACGCCCATCAACCGCGCGCGCCTTTTGAGGCCGTGGCGCTCGAGCCGCTCCTTCAGCTCCTTTCGAAGTGGCCCTCGTCCGTAAATTTCGAGCCGCCAACCCGGATGGCTCGGCGCGATCCGGGCGAAAGCGTCGATGAGTGTGTGGTGCCCCTTCCACTGATCGAGCCGACCGACCGAGACGATGGTGCCGGTGTCGACGGCGAATGTGCGGGGCAAGGCTGGCGGCGAGAACACGGCGAGGTCGAGCGGATTGGCGATCACCACCGAGTCGATGCCGAGCCGGTCGCGATACCAGTCGCGAACGCTCGTCGATTGCACGACGAGGCGGGTGGCGTGTGGATAGGTCTTGTCGCGCGCTTGACGCCTGAGCCAGCCCATCCGGTTCAGCTCCGGATGGCTGCGCTCCGAGACGACAACAGGCACGCCGAGAAAACGCGAAGCCAGTAGCGTCAGCGTATTCATCTCGCTGATGAAGGCGACGATGACATCAGGCCGGATGATGCGAAGCGTCGCCCGGATTCGGCGGACCCTGCTGGCCGTGCGTAGCAGTGTTCCGGAAAGCGAGCTGCTCTTGCTGAGGGCATCGAGGGGATGCACTCGGATCGCGGATTGCAGGCGAAATTGGGAGCGGGCGTCCGGCGGCTCCAGCGTGACGATATGGACCTCGTGACCGCCCGCTGCCCAGGCGTTCGACAGTGTCGTCGCAATCCTCTCGGCGCCGCCCGCCTGCAGGCCGGAGATTGCGAAGGCAATGCGGAGAGGTTGCAGATTCCCTGCGTCACCTGTCTTCAAGGGGAAGCTGTAAGCGCTGCCGCGGCCTGGATCGATCGGCAACCCACACCC
Organism: Hyphomicrobiaceae bacterium; assembly: GCA_031403055.1. Lineage (GTDB taxonomy): Bacteria > Pseudomonadota > Alphaproteobacteria > Rhizobiales > Hyphomicrobiaceae > JANNSW01. The sequence continues at coordinate 955 of JANNSW010000202.1, forward strand.
GATCGGGCGATTTCGGTAAGCTTGCCATTTCCCCGCCGCCAGATCGAACCATCAACCATGGAGCCTGCCTCGTCGTTGGCACCGACTGCCAGCAGCCCTCCCTCGGCGAGTGCCGCAAACAGGTGGGCGTAAATGCGGGACTGCTCGTCAAGGGAGAAATAGTTCGGATTGACGACGTTCATCGCACGCACAATCTGCATCTGCGGACCTGGCCACGGCTGCAGGATGTTCCAGGTGGCGAGCTGAATCCGGTTGTCGCGCGCGAGGCGGGCCCGAAAATCGGGATGGGCGACGATCAACTCCCGAGCATCGACCCCACGGTCACCGGCCCGATGCCGCCCGATCAGCCGCCTGGCCCAACTCTCGAGGAGTGGTCTCACTAGCCGATTGAGTGGATAGCGAAAACGACTGTCGAGCCGAGGATGTCCGAGCACAAAGGGCGGCACGATCAATTGCACGATCTCGCCGCCACGGGTCGCCACGACCCTCGCCTTGGCGCCGGCTCGTGCACGCAGAACCAGATAACCCGCTTCCAGGTCCGTGGCCGTGAAGCGGAACTCGCCCTTCGTCGAGCGATCCAGG
>JANNSW010000203.1:0-7284 GCA_031403055.1 Hyphomicrobiaceae bacterium
CCCTCGGCCGTTGCGCGCGCCTGCATCTCCCTGACCGAGGCCTCGATGCGGCCGAGCAGCTTGCGACTTTCCAGCAGCGAATCCTCGCCATCCGTGAAACGACTGATCAACTCGAGCGGCACAAGCACTGCGGCCGCGATCAGAAGGAGGAGCAATCCGAGCGCCATCAGTTTCGAAGCAATTGGGTTGGCTCGCCGGGTCATGGTGTGTCCCGCGCACCCGCGCCACCGTTGGCCACTAGGATCCGGGCGCTGATGTTGAACCGCTCGAGGCCAGCCTGTGGATCGAAGACAACGGCTGAGGCCAATCCGGCATCGGCCAGGAGAGGCGACGCCTCGATCGCCGTCACGAGCCGTGCCGCCGCCCGAGCCTTGCCGATGATCGAAAGCGTCTCGCCCTCGATCACGAGCTCCTCGGCAAAGGCATCGTCAGGGAGGCGGCGCGTCGCCTCCAGCCAGAGCTCGACCGCGAGCGGCCGGCCGCGGCGTTTGCCGAGAATTGCCGCCGCGGCGGAGAGCTGCCCCTCCTCACGCGAGGCTTCAGCGCGGGCGGCGAGTGCGACGGCCTTCGATTGCTCGATCCGCAACTCGATCGCTGCCAGCGCTTGGTGCTGCCGGCCCAGGGCGATGAAGGGTGCCACGCCGCCGAGCAGAGCAGTCAACGCGAGCAAAATGCGCCCGACCTTCATTGCCCGTGCCTCTCCCCCGCCGTTGCGCGGAGCGAGCAGATCGACATCGAAGGCACTCGTGGCATCCCGCCAGCAGTCGGCAGAGCCCACGTCGATGCCGGCTTCGGCGAGGTCGGCGATTGCTGCCTCCAGCAGCGGCCGCTTGATGACGACCTGCTCGACCCGAAGCTTGCCGGGCAGATCCGGGTGAGCCTTGCCAGTCCAACCCCAGACCACATCGGATGCCGCTGGCGGCAGCGTGCGCTGCAGATCGACCGCCAGCACGGCAGCAAGGCGCGCGCGCGGTGCCGCCGGCAGCGTCAGCTCGCGGATGTAGCAATCCTTGCGCGCGAGCCGGAGCCTGATCGGTGCGCGCCACCGACCGGTCGCACGCTGGATCCGCAACGCCATCGCCGCGAGCCCATCCTTGTCGTCAGGTCGAGCCTCCTGGAGCACGGTGCAAGCCCCGCGGCTCTCCTCGATCAAGGTGAAGCCGCCGTGCTCGAGGGAGACCACGAGCCGGCTCGGCCGGCGCCGCAGCAACGCGACCAGCGCCGCCGGCAGCATGGCTCGCAACTCGCGCGTCCACCAGCTCGCGAAGCGGGCAAGCGGCACTTCGAGCCGATCGATGCCGATGCTGAACTCCATTCTGGCCGACCTTGCCCAACAACACTGTCAGCCGCCCGAAGACCCGGCTGCGCTCGTCCCCTGCAACACCGGAGGATACCTTGGCGAGTGATGGAAACCATAAGCGTTTGAATAGGTTGGTTAAGCGAGTGGCGACGACTAGGGTTCGCATCGTGGGTTGGCTGGCTGCAGCCGGCTCGCCCACGGCCAGGCCCAGGTCACGCGCGGAACCCGCCCCGAATGCTGCTCGCTCCGCCAGAGAGAACGCACGAGAGCGCCGCGTCGCAGCGGCTGCTGGAGTTGCTCGACCGCAACGGCGCGATCAATGGCGCTGTAGCTGAACGGGCCCGGCGCGCCGCGCTGAAATCGGGCGAGCGGATCGACGTGGTGCTGATGCGGCTCGGCCTCATCGACGAGCGGGTGATGGCGGCAGCTCTTGCCGAGAGCCTGGATCTGCCGCTGGTGGTCGCAGCCGACATGCCGGGCGAGCCGGTGCTGGCGGACGTGCTGCCGCTCGACTATCTGCGCGAGCGCCGCGTGCTGCCTCTGGCCGGCCGGCCGGATCGGCTGACACTCGCCATGGCCGACCCGCTCGATCATGCGACCGCGGCCGCGATCGCCTTTCTCGTCGAACGGCCGGTCGAGCGGCTGGTGATAACGCCCGCCGACCTCGGAGCCGCCTTCGATCGCATCTACATCGGGAGCGGCGAGCCGGCTGACGGCCTGGAGCTCGGTCCCACACGTGCGGAGGAGGGGGCGGAGGACGACGTCGATCGCCTGCGCGACCTGGCGAGCGAGGCGCCGATCATCCGGCTGGTGCAGCAATTGATCACGTGCGCGGTCGAGGAGCGCGCTTCCGACATCCACATCGAGCCGAGCCCGGAGGCCGTGCGGGTCCGCTACCGCCTCGATGGCGTGCTGCATGTGGTCGAGACGCTGCCGGCGGGAGTTCGCGCCGCCGTCGCCTCGCGCCTCAAGATCATGGCCCGCCTCAATATCGCCGAGCGCCGGCTGCCACAGGACGGCCGCATTCAGCTTTCGGTACAGGGCCGCGAGATCGATCTGCGCGTCTCCACGATGCCGACCCTGCACGGCGAGAGTGTCGTGCTGCGCGTCCTCGATCGCGCGTCGATGCGCCTCGATCTCTGTGGGCTCGGCTTTTCCGATACGACGCTCGCGGCGTTCCGCTCGGCACTCGATGAGCCCAACGGGATCGTGCTCGTCACCGGACCGACCGGCAGCGGCAAGACGACGACGCTCTATGCCGGGCTGAGCCAGCTCAACAGCTCCGAGCAGAAGCTGTTCACGGTCGAGGACCCGATCGAGTACCATCTCGAAGGCATCAACCAGATTCAAGTCAACCCGCGGATCGGCCTCGGCTTCTCGGCTGCCCTGCGCTCGATCCTGCGCCAGGACCCCGACATCGTGATGATCGGCGAGATCCGCGATTTGGAGTCCGCGGAAATCGCGGTCCAGGCGTCGCTGACGGGCCACCTCGTGCTGTCGACCGTCCATACCAACAGCGCGACGGCGACGATTACGCGCCTGATCGATATGGGTATCGAGCGCTATCTGCTGGCTTCCAGCCTCAGCGGCGTGCTTGCGCAGCGGCTCGTGCGCCGCCTCTGTCCCCTCTGCGCCGTACCACACGAGAAGGCGGATCGCTTGCTCGACCGGCTGATCGCCGACGGCCACGCTGGCGGCCGCGATGAATTTCGACTGAGCGCTGAGGACCAGACACCGGTGCGGCTGATGCGCCCGGTCGGGTGCGGCGCCTGCCGCTCGACCGGGTTCTCGGGGCGAACCGTCATCGCCGAGTTCCTCGGCATGACCGCCGAGATCCGGGATGGGATCGTGCGCGGCATCCCCGAGCCGGAGATCGAGAAGGCGGCAAGGAGCGCCGGCATGATCGGCATGTATCGCGACGGCATTGTCCGCGCGCTGCGCGGCGAGACGACGGTCGAGGAGGTGCTGCAGGTGACACGGGTGCGCTGATGCCGACGTTCTCCTACCAGGCCCTCGACGGCGATGGCCGGCATTGCCGCGGCGATGTCGAGGCCAAGACTTTGGCTGAAGCGCTCGAGCGCCTCGGCAGTCGCGGGCTGCATCCCTTCGAAGCGAAGGCCGCGACCGGGGGAGCACGCACTCCATGGTGGCGGCGCGATCTGCTCGGGGGCTCCGCACTCTCCCACAACGCAATCGCTCAGACGACGCATGAGCTGGCGACGCTGATCGGCGCCGATCTGCCGCTCGACGAGGCGCTGCGGCTGGTCGCGTTGCAGCAGCCTGCCGGCCGCGCCCGGACGGTGCTCGATCGCGTGCTGAAGGCCGTGCTCGAGGGAGCCTCCCTGTCGGACGCGATGTCGGCGCAGGCCGGCGCCTATCCTTCCTTCTATCTCGGCATGCTGCGGGCCGGCGAGGCGGCGGGCACATTAGGGCCGGTGCTCGACGAATTGGCGCAGCATCTGGAGCGGACGGGGGAGATCCGCGGCCGGATCGCCTCGGCCCTCGTCTACCCGCTCGTGTTGATGGTCATGGCCGTCGTGGCCGTCGCAGCCATTCTGGTGCTGCTGGTGCCCTCGCTGGCCGGGATCTTCGCGGACGCCGGTCAGCAGCCCCCAGCCACTGTCAGAGTGCTGCTCGGCTTGCGGTGGGTGATCGCCGAGCAATGGCCGTTGCTCCTGACCGGGGCTATCGTGGTCGCGCTGTCCGGGGCTGCACTGGCGAGAGATCCACGGGTGCGGCTCGCGCTCGCGCGCCTGCTGCTCGGGCTGCCGGTTGCCGGGCCGCTTGTCGCCGAAGTCGAGGCCGCGCGCTTTGCCCGTGCTCTGGCGACGCTGATCCGGAGCGGCGTACCCCTCGTCGGCGCGCTTTCGATTGCCTCGGGGCTGGTGCGCAATGCCTTCATGGCACAGCGTCTGGGCGAGGTCGTGGAGCAGGTGCGGCGCGGTAGCAACCTCGCACGCCCGCTCGCTGCCGCTGCCGTGCTGCCGGCGCTGGTGCAGCGGCTGGTCACGGTCGGGGAGGAGACTGGCCAGCTCGAGCGCATGTTGCTGCACGCCGCGCGCATCCATGAGCAGAAGGTCGGGCGCAGCGTCGAGCGGATGGTCGCGCTGATCACGCCGCTGCTGACCATTCTGATCGGTCTGGGCGTGGGCGGGCTCGTCATGAGCGTGATGAATGCCGTCCTCAGCGTCAACGAGCTGGTGTTCAGATGACCGGCGTCCCGCAGCGTCGGAGCGGGGCCGCTGCCGGCTTCAGCCTGCTCGAGATGCTGGTCGTGCTGTGCGTGCTCGCTGCTGTCGCCGCCCTGGCCGTGCCTCGGATGCAGAGCAGCGCTGCAGGTGCGCAAATCACCCGATCCGCCCGCGCGCTCGCCAACGAGTTGCGGATGCTTCGTGCCGAGGCCATCCGCACCAACCGTCCCCAGTGGCTGGCGGTCGAGCCGGGCGGCCACGGCTTCACGACGTCCCGGCAGGCGGCCCGGCCGTTCGCAACCGGCATTGCCGTTCAGCTGTTGTCTGGAGCTGCCGTGGCTGGGCAGACGATCCGCTTCCTTCCCGACGGCCGCTCGAGTGGCGGATCGCTCCGGGTGAGCGGCGAGGCTGGCAATTCCATCATCCGGGTCGATTGGCTGACTGGTATCGTGGGGATCGAGGAGCCCTCGTCATGACGCGTGAGGACGGCTTCACCGTTGTCGAGGCTCTGGTGGCGCTCGTGATCGTCGCGCTGGGGCTTACCGCCTTGTTCGCCGCGTTTGCGGGAAGTGTCGCAAGTGTGCGGCGAGCCGAGCAACGCGAGCTTGCCGTCGAGACGGCGCGATCGCTGCTGGAAGGCATCGGGGTTGCGGAGCCGATCGCGCCGGGCGTTCGCCATGGCCGCAGCCAGGAAGGGCTCACTTGGCGGATCGAGATCGCTCGCCGTCCCGGACCGGCCGAGCTCGACGCCAAACCTGCGATAGCGGCCTTCTGGGTGACGGTCAGCGTCGGGTCACGTGAGGACGGCGCGGCCGCAAGCGATGCCGTGACCCTGACGTCACTCCGACTCGAGCAAGGCCGATGATTGCAGAGCCAAACCCCGCAGTCGCTCCCGCGTCGAGCCAGTCGGGATTTACCCTGGTGGAGTTGCTGGTTGCACTCGCCCTGCTCTCGGTCGTGCTCGGTTTCGTCTCCGGGGGATTGCGCTTTGCGATCCAGGCGTCAGAAGCAACGCGCGTGCTCGATCGCCAAGCCGCGCTCGTTGCCGCGCGCGAGACGCTGGCGGATTGCATCGGAGCGGCGCTCCCGGTCTCGCGGATCGATCAGGATGGTCGCATCGGACTCGCTTTTGGGGGAGCGAGCGAGCGCCTCGACCTCGTCTGCGCGCTCGCTGCCGGCGAGATCACGCAAGGCCGGCAAATCGTGAGGCTCGTGCTGAGAATGAGAGAGTTGGCCTCGCGCCAGGACGTGGTGCTCGACGAGGAGGCATTCTCCTCGCGGCTCGACGCGTCGTCGCCGGGAGTGCCGCCAGCCACGCATCTCCTCGTCGCGGACGCTCACTCGCTTGCCATCCGCTATTTTGGCGACGCTGGCGATGGCGGGGGGCTGCGCTGGCAGCACTCGTGGAGCGACCCGTCACGGTTGCCCGAGCTGGTCGAAATCGGGATTGGCTTTCACCCGGGCGAATTGCGGAGCTGGCCAGACCTGGTGGTCCGCACCCATGCCGAGCCCAAATAGCCTGGTGCGGACGCGGATCGCCTGCACCGGCTCTCCTACCAGCTCGAGATGTCGCGGCTGTCGCCTTCCCCGCCTGGATTGCCGTCGGCGCCCGGCGAGTAGAGGTCGAAGGGCCCATGCTTGCCCGGAAAGCGGTAGAGGTAGGGACGGCCCCAGGGATCGAGCAGCCCCTGGGCCTTCTTCAGATAGGGGCCGTTCCAGCGGGGCGCACTGCCGATTGGCTGCATCAGGGCTGCGAGCCCTTCGGCCTCGACCGGATAGCGGCCATTGTCGATGTAGTAGAGGTCGAGCGCGCTCGAGATCTGCCCGAGTTGAACAGCTGCCGCCTCGAACTTCGCCTTGCCCAGATAGCGCATGACCTGCGGGCCAGAGATGGCGGCGACGAGCGCGAGGATCGAGAGTACGACCAGCATCTCGACCAGCGTCAACCCGGCGTCCGCGGCCAGCGAGCGCTCGGTGGCGCTGGTGGAAGCTCGCATCATGCTCTCCTGGCTTTCCATGGCAGTCATGAGCCAGCGCTCCCATGCATCAGCCATACCACCCAGAAGCCGATTGCGATCGCTGGCCCGAAAGGCAGCCGGGTCGCCGGGCCGACGCTTTTTCCAGTGAACCAGGTGGCCCCGGCCAAGGTCGCCAGAGCCAGCAGGCACGCCGCGAGCAGGACGGGAGCGAGCCCCTCGGGGCCAACCCAGGCTCCCGCGGCGGCATAGAGCTTGGCATCACCGAGGCCGAGTCCTTCCCGGCCGCGCCCGACCCGGTAGAGAGCGGCCACTCCGGCGAGCAGCAGATAGCCGCCCGCCGCGCCCAGGATCAGCCGCGGCAGCGTGTCGGCACCCTGCAGCGCCACGCCCGCGAGCCAGCCGGCCGGGATCAGCGGCAATGTCAGCCAATCCGGCAACCGCAGGCTCGCCAGGTCGATGAGGCTCGCGACAACGAGGGCAACCGCGAGCCCGGCTGTGATGGCCAGCTCGATTGGAAGCATCGCCGGAAGTACCGCCAAAGCGATCCAGCACGCCGCATAGATGGCCGAAACGCCGATCGCTGCCATCGCCAGTTGCGCGCGGTCGATGCGGAGCTCGGTCTGTGCCACGGGGATCCTGCTGTGTCGTAGGGCGTGGTGCCGGCGGCCGGGCGATCTTGCCCGGCCGCCCGTGCTCGTCAGGGGCTGAGGATGAAGTCAGCCTGCGTGATGGAGGCAATGCTGGCGACGCCCGTCAGCTGGACCGATGCGCTGCCGCCGATGGTGACGAGAACATGCGCACCGATGTCGGCGAT
>JANNSW010000204.1:0-4062 GCA_031403055.1 Hyphomicrobiaceae bacterium
GCGACCGCCTCGAAGTTCGGCAGCCTCGTCAGCGCCTCCTTGCTGATCGTTGGCGCGAACCAGCCGGCAACCGTGCCCGCATCCTCCATGCCGACCCGGAAAGTCACCAGATTGGCGACGTTGCCGAGGATGGGGCCGAGCACATTCGGATTGAAGCCGCGCCCGTCGATCTGGCTGATCGACTGATTGGCGAGCGTCACGCGAAAGCCGAACTTGCGCGTTTCAGCCAGCATGCTCGGCAGGCTGTCGGTCGCAAAGGTATGGAACTCGTCGAGCACGATCGAGCAGGGCACGCGGCTTGCCGGAGGTAGCCGCCCCTGGCCCATTGCCGCCATGCACAGCCGCGACAACATGATACCGCCCAGGAACGCCGCGCTCTTCTCGCCGAGCCGCGCCTTGTCGAGATTGATGAGGCAGATCTTGCGCTTGGCGATGATATCGGCGAAGTCGAGCGAGGAATTGGTCGCGCCCAGAATCGGGCGCAGCCGCTCATTCGTCGTGATCTGATTGAGCTTGCAGATGATGTAGGGCGCGACATTGTGGAGCGAGAGGTCGGTGCAACTCACCCGTTCGGCCATCTTGCTCCAGAAATCGGCGACGTATTGCAGCGGGCAGCGTGCGATCAGCTCCTCGCGGAACTCATCGTCCTGGAAGATGCGCTCGAACTCGAGGATCGTCGCCTGCGGGCCCTGCGACGCCATCAGCAGCAGGGCTGCGTTGCGGAAGTAGACCTCGAACATCGGCCCGAAGGCTTCCTGCACGCCGCGATAGAGCACGCGGCGGAACAGCTCGATCAGGTCGTTGACCACGGCGTTGCGGTCAAAGCCCGGATCGCCGCTGTTGCCGGCGAGCACGTTGAGCGTGAAGGCATCGGCGGGATCGCCGGCATCGGCCAGCACCAGATCGGCGCGGCGATGCTGGGGGACCGCCGCGCGCACGGCGTGGAACAGGTCGCCGTGCGGGTCGATCAGCACCAGCCCTTCGCCCGCCGCCATGTCCTGGATCATGATGTTCTGGAGGAGCGTCGACTTGCCGGTGCCGGTGGCGCCATGAAAATAGGTGTGCTGGGAGCGGTCGCAAAGCTGCTGGCGGATCTCCGTTCCACGCCGTGTCCGGCCGATCAGCGTACCTTTTTTCGCCAGGGTCTCGCGCGGCCGCTCGGCCAGCTCGAGTGCGGCCGCCAGGCTCGCCGACAGGATGCGCTCGAGCGCGTGCGGCCCGATCGCGCGCGGGAAGGCCGTCAGCAGGTCGGGAGCGCCCGAGCTCTCGACTTCGCGCGCTGCCGGCGCATCGAAGATCGCGCCCGAGATCAGATCGAGCTCGCTCTCGAGGAGCGGAGACGCCGAGCGCACGGTCACCTTCAGCCTGAGGGCCGTCGCCTCGCGGGTCAGGATGCGGATCCGGATCAGCTCCTCGGTCGCGAACACGTCGACGAGAGGGTCCTCCGGCCGACGGATCTCCTCGCAGAGCTGCTGCTCCATGGCGGCCAGACGGCGCAGCTCGGCGGCGGAAAGCTGCTCGGGTTGCAGCACGAGCTCGATCGCGACCGGTTGCCCGAGGCTGCGCAAGGCCACGGCCAGGGCCTTGCTGGAGAGCGAAATCCGGGAGAGCGGCTGCGGCCGCCCTGCCTCGGCTGGACCCGTGCCCGCTGCCTCGACGGCGTGCGGCTGCGGGGCTTCCCGCAGTGCCCGCGCCTGCCAGGCCGAGAGTTGCGTCGCCCGCGGTGCGAGGACTTGGCCATGGTCGAGGACCGGGCGGGACGGGTCCGATTTGGCCTGCGCGACGAAGACGAGCCCTGGGTAGGCAGCCTCCAGTGCCGCTGCGAGTGCCCGCTCGACCACCTGCGGGCGGCCGGCCCCCGCGTCCGCGCTCGGCTTGCAAAGCCGCGCGGCGACGCTCACGTGGGCTTCGACTGGGCGCTGGCCGGTCGCCAGCGTGATCGCAATCGCCTCGCCGGGCGAGATCAGCCCGAGACAGCCGCGGAAAGATTCCGGTCCCGGCAACTCGATCGCAGCATCGAGCCCCGCCCGGCCCGCGAGCCGGCGCTCGACCTCGATCGGCCGCTCGGCGGCCTCGACCGCCTCACGCAATGCGCGCACATTGGATGCCCCGATGCGACCTGATGTCCGCTCGGCCATGATGGTATCCTCGCTGATGATTTGGGGCCGCTCTTATCGATTGCGCCCGTGGCGAGAAAAAGGCTTTGAATCAATTGGTTATAATAACATCCCCGAGATTACCCTCTTTCTCCGCAGCCGTTGCATGCCGGCCATGGCGGGCGAGCTGGTGCACATCTCATGCAACCCTCCGCCGGATCGCCCCCTTTGCCGCGCTGCCGTCTTCGGCTACGAGTGCCACGACTGCCGCGCCTGCCTACGCGCCCCAACCGAGCACGGCGAGTTCCCGATGGCCCCGATCCCCGAACGCGTCGAAAGCGATGCCGAGCTGCCCGAGCGGGTCGATGTGGCCGTGATCGGCGGCGGCATCATCGGCGCATCGACCGCCTATTTCCTCGCCGAGCGCGGCGTATCGGTCGCCCTCCTCGAGAAGCACGAGATCGGCTGTGAGCAGTCGAGCCGCAATTGGGGCTGGTGCCGGCAGATGGGGCGCGATCCGCGCGAGATTCCCCTGATCGTCGAATCACTGGCACTCTGGCGCACCATGAATACGCGTCTGGGCGAGGAGACGGGCTTCCGCCAGACCGGCATCATCTACCCCGCCGAGACCGAGGCCGAGCTCGCCCAGCGCGCGAGCTGGCTCGCGTACGCCCGCGAGTACCAGCTCGATTCGCGCCTCATCCGCAGCCGCGAGATCGAGGCAATCGTGCCCGGATCGACACGATCCTATCTGGGGGCGCTGCATACGCCCTCGGACGGGCGCGCCGAGCCGACGCTGGCAGCACCTGCGATCGCGCGCGCCACCAGGCGGCTGGGCGGCAAGGTGCTGACGCGCTGCGCCGTCAGGGGCGTGGAGACGGCGGGTGGGCGCGTGTCGGGCATCGTCACCGAGCGCGGACCGGTCGCTTGCAATGCCGTCGTGCTGGCGGGGGGCGCCTGGTCGCGCCTGTTTGCCGGCAACATGGGCATCGATCTGCCGCAGCTGCGCGTCGTCAACTCGGTGATGCGCACGGCCGCGATCGGGACCGGGCTCGAGCAGGCGACGGCCACCGGCAAGTTCGCTGTCAGGAAGCGCCTCGACGGCGGCTACACCATTGCCCACCGCCATCTCTCGGTTGCCGACATCGTGCCGGACTCGTTCCGGCTGCTCGTGCCGTTTCTGCCGGTGCTGCGGCTCGGCTGGAGTGGAATCAGGCTGCGCGTCGGGCGACAGCTCATCGACGAGGCACGACTGCCGCGTCGCTGGCAGCTCGACCAGCGCTCGCCATTCGAGGCTGTACGCGTGCTCGACCCCGAGCCCGTCGGGTCGATCCTGCGCGAGGCGCTGGCGAGCCTGAAGGACTACTTCCCCGCCTTCCGTGACGTCGAGATCATCGAGCGTTGGGCGGGCCTGATCGATGCGACGCCGGATGCGGTTCCGGTCATCTCGGGCCTCGACGACCGGCCCGGCTTCTTCATCGCGACCGGCTTCTCGGGCCACGGCTTCGGCATCGGTCCGGGCGCCGGGCGGCTGATGGCCGACCTGGTCACCGGCGCCGAGCCCCTCGTCGATCCGAGCCCCTTCCGTTTCGCCCGCTTCCGTGACGGCACCAAGCCGCAGCCGATCGTTGGATTCTAGGGGACAGGTTACAGAGGGCAGGTTACAGGTTACAGGTTACAGGGGATCTACTTCAATCGGTGGCGCGCGGAGACGACCAAGTAGCGAGGTGAGCATCTTGCTGATTTCTTCGCAACGCTCAAGCAATGGTGCGACTATATCTGCGTTCAGAAGCTCGACTTTGCAGGCTAGGCGTAGAAATGTTTCAAATGGGGTATCCATCTGAGTGCGGTTGGCGCTATATGATGGGATGCCTGCGCAACCTAACGCCACCACTGTGCAAGCCGGCCGGGACTATCCGCCGAGCTACGCGGAGCTGGGGACGTGGTTTCCCGACGATGCCGCATG
>JANNSW010000205.1:0-11922 GCA_031403055.1 Hyphomicrobiaceae bacterium
ACGCCGCGGCAGATGTTCGACCTCGTCGCCGATGTCGCTAGCTATCCCTGCTTCGTGCCGTTGTGCGAAAGCCTGGTCGTGCGCACCCGCCAGCCGGTTGGCGAACGCGAGCGGATCACGGCCGACATGACGATCGCCTACAAGCTTTTCCGCGAGACTTTCACCAGTCGCGTGACGCTCGATCCCTCCCGCCTTGCCATCACGGTCGAGTATCTCGACGGGCCGTTCCGCCACATGGAGAATCAGTGGAGTTTCGCCGACGTGAGCCAGGGCGGCTGCGAGATCGACTTCCGCATCGCCTATGAGCTGCGCTCGTTGCCGCTGCAACTGCTGGTGGGTGCGGTGTTCGACCGGATCTACGCGCGCATGGTGGAAGCGTTCGAAGCGCGAGCGGATGCGATCTATGGCGGGAAATCCGCCGCTTCCGCCTGAAGGCGGAGGTCAGGATGGCGCGCCGCCATTCGGCAGGCCCGCCAGCGAGCAGGCGATCTCGCCGCGCAGCCAGTCGGCGAGGGCCTCGACGCCCGAGCTCGGCGGACGGTCGGCGGCGCGCACCAGGTAGTAGGCGCCATAGCTCACCTCGATCGCGGGAAACGGCTGCACCAGGCGGCCTTCGCGCAGCGCGTCGGCGGCAAGGATCGACTCGGCGAGCGCGAACCCTTGGCCGGCTTCCGCCGCCGAGATCGTGAGATAGCCCTTCAGCACGGGACCGCGCACCGGCACGCGGTCGGCAACCCCAGCCGCCGTGAGCCAGGCCTGCCAGTACTCCTTCACCTCCTCCTGCAGCAGTGTCTCGCCGGCAAGATCGGCTGGCGAGCGCAGCGGTCGCGCGGCGAGCAGGTCGGGGCAGCAGACGGGTGTGACGATCGAGTCGACGAGCTTCTCGGCCATGGTGCCGGGCCAGCTCCCCCGGCCGTAGCGGATGCCGGCATCGACCTGCTCTCTGGCGAAGCCGACGAGGCGATTGCTCGGATCGAGCACAAGGTCGATGTCGGGATGGGCGTCGGTGAACGCGCCGAGCCTGGGGACGAGCCAGAGTGCGGCGAGCGACATCTCGACCGAGATCACGAGTTGGCGGCGGTCGCGGCGCACTGCGATCCGCTCGGTCGCCGCCGCGATGCCATCGAACAAGGGGGTCAGGCGCCCGCCGAAATCCCGGCCCTCCTCCGTCAGCGTGACGCCGCGGCCCGTGCGCACGAACAGCGGCACGCCCAGCCATTGCTCGAGATCGCGGATGTGGCGGCTGATGGCGGCGTGGGTGACCGTGAGCTCGGCCGCCGCGAGCGTGAAGCTCTCGTAGCGCTGGGCCGCCTCGAAGGCGCGAAGGGCGTTGAGGGATGGCAGCCGGCGTCGCATGGTCGCCTGTAACAAAAACTTACAGCACATGTAGAGCAATGCCGTTTGTCCCGCAAGGCGGCGCGCGGCATAGTCAGCGCAGTGAAACACCAATGGAGGTTGGAAACATGCTGACGCTCATCAAATTCCTGGTCGAAATGGTCGAGGTCATCGCCTTTTCATCGCAGAACAATCCCGGGATTTTCTCTGGATCTGATCGTCGAGAGCCAGGTCGCAGGCGGCAGCGATCGTACTGACTCCGTGCTTGGAGCATGCTACTTGTGACTGAATACACACCGACAGGCCGCGCCGATGCAAGACACTGCTTTGCCGGCGCGGCGCTCTGGCGGGCATCGAGACCAATGCTCGATCCGGATAGCCCGCCAAGGCCTCGACGCGATTGGCCGGCACACGAATAGCATGCCGGCAGAGCGCTGCGGCTCACCGGACTTTCGCGATCAGCACATGCAACCGAGGCAATACCGGCTGGTCAATTCGTCGAGCCGAAACTCGCTCCGAACCCCGACGCGCCGTCATTGATCGAGCCGTTCGCCATGGCGGAGGCTTCCGTTTTCGGCGCCGTGCCGACCGGATCCTCGGAGCGGCGGGACTTGCCCTCGAAGAATGCGCCCTGCTCGATCGCCAGCGATTTGTGGAAGATGTCCCCTTCCACATGGCTCGACGACTGCAGCGTGACGCGTGAGCCACGGATCGAGCCGTCGACGCGCCCGCGCACGACCACATCCTCGGCGATCACATTGCCGGTGATGCGGGCGGTGTCGCTGACCAGCAATGAGGCGCAATTGATATCGCCCTGGATCTCGCCCTCGACATTGACCTCGCCCTTCGAAACGAGGCTACCTGTGACCTGCAGATCGGCGCCGATGATGGATGGTGACATCTTGTCTGACCCCTTGAGACTGGAACGCGGTGGCGAATAGTTGGACTGGGCCATTGGCGGCGGCGCAACTGAAACCCTCGCCGGCTCGGGGCCAAGCACCGGTTTGTCGGCCCGATCGGACTTTCTCGTAAACATGAGCAGGCACCTCCCTCACCCCCTTGAGCACGGGCATCTCGCCCCTCCCGTAAGGTCAGCGTCCAAGAGAAAACGCTACCAGCGGTTGTAGACTGCATCCCCATGCAGCGAATTTTCAAACTTATGCGCTGCCACTCGCCGACGGTCAAGCCAGCCGACTTGGCGGTAAGGCTGGGTCCGCGGGCGACCGCCGGCAACCTCCGATAGGCCGAGCTTGTGATCGGAAAATGACCGCACGCGATCCGTAGACGAATTATCTTCGCCAAGCGCTCGCCTATTCCCGGCCGCGCTGGGTCCCGAGCGCGACGAGGGGCTTGTAGAATCCAGGCGTCAGCCCCGCCTCAGCGCGCGCGCGGTCGTTGAACGGGGGTTTCACCGGGCCGCGGAAATGGCGGCGCACCAGGGCATGGAAAGTCGTCTCGGGATCGCGGCCTTCACGCTCGGCGAGGAAGCGGAACCATTTGAGGCCGACTGCCACATGATGCTTCTCGTCGCGGTAGATGATGGCGAGGATTCGCGCCGAGGCATCGTCGCCCGCCGCCTCGAGCTTGCGCAGGATCGAGGGGCTGACGTCGAGGCCGCGGGCCTCGAGCACGAGCGGGACCACGGCGATGCGCCCGATCAGGCTGTCGCCGGTCGCTTGCGCAGCCTGCCAGAGCCCGTCGTGGGCGGGGAGGTCCCCATAGCAGGCTCCCAACTCGCGCAGTCGGCCCACAAGCAGCGAGAAATGCTGCGCCTCCTCGACGCCAACGCGCACGAAATCGTCGAAGAAGGCGAGTGGTAGCGGCGCGGCAAAGAACCGCCCGATCAGGTCCCAGGTCATATCGACGGCGTTGAGCTCGATATGGGCGAGCGAATGCAGCAGTGCGATCCGTCCCTCCGGGCCGAAGGCCGAGCGCTTCGGCATCGCCCGCGGCGCCAGCAGCTCGGGGCGTGCAGGCCGACCGGGTCGCTCGGGCATCGGGGCAGCGACACTGCGCCGGCCGAGCCCGAGCCGGCGGGCGCGCCAGAGCTCACCGGCTTCCAGCGCCAAAGCGACCTTCTGCGTGAGATCGGGCGTGGCAACCACCGCTCGGGCATAGCCGGCCAGACTGTCGGTCATGCTCGCTCGATCCAACCGCCCATCACTGCTGCCGCGCCTTGCTCGGTCGCATCACCCGACCAGAACCTTCAAGGCGCCAAGCACTTCCTCCACATGCCCGGGTACCTTCACCTTGCGCCAGCTGCGCACGATCCTGCCGTCCTTGCCGATCAGGAAGGTCGAGCGCTCGATGCCCATGTACGTCTTGGCGTACATGCTTTTTTCGGCCCAAACCCCATAGGCGTCCGCGACGGCGTGATCCTCGTCGGCCGCGAGCACCACGTCGAGCCCGTACTTCTCGCTGAACTTACGATGGGAGGCACAGTCGTCGGGCGAGATCCCGACAACGGTTGCGCCGAGCTTGCCCAGCTCATGCTTCTGCTCGGTGAATTGCTGGGCTTCGAGCGTGCACCCGCTGGTATCGTCCTTGGGGTAGAAATAGACGATGACGGGTGCCCCGCGCAGCACCTGCAGACTGATCGGCGTTCCATCACCCGTTGGGAGGGTAAAATCAGGTGCGGGCATGCCCTCGGCAGGTTGGGTCGCCCGGGAAGCTGCGGATGGGCCTTGCTGAGACGCCTTTGCCATGGGCTAACGCCTTTCTTTCGTCTCTTTTCGAACCTGTCTGGTAGTCTCTGGCGGTGGGATTCGGGCCAAGGCCCGGCAGTGTTCCCACGCGTACTGACAACAACCCGCATCAAGGCGGTCAAATCGCCGGGCGTCAAGCGGGATGACGGGTGTCCAACGACCGGCTTGCCGGAGCTTGCGTTTGGGGGCGGAAGCAGGGCGTGACTCAGACGACGACACGACGCGGGGGCGACCCGCCGCGCAAGCCCCGGTCCCCCGATGGAACCGGGACGACGGGGCGCGCGCTGGAGAAGCGCCGCCCACGACCGGTCAATCTCAGACCGCCCCCGCCCAAGCGTTCCCGCTGGCGTGGCTGGCCGCTCTATCTGGCGATTGCTGCCACCGTGCTGGTGCTGTTGCCGGCGATCGGCCTGGGCCTGCTGCACTTGCGGTTGCGACAGGGTCCGATCAATGTGAGCTTTCTGGTCGCCCCGATCGAGGCTGCAATCAATGACGAGATCGCTCCGCTCCGCGCCAGGATCGCCGGCGCCACTGTGCGCTATGACGGCAGCGACATCCGTTTCCGGCTCGAGGATGTGCGCATCTACGACGCGCGCGGATCGCTGGTCGCGCTCGCCCCGCAGGCTGCCGTGCAGTTGTCGGGCCGGGCGCTGATCAGCGGGCGGATCGCGCCCTCTAGCATCGACCTGATCGGACCCGCCCTGCTGTTGCGCTATTCGAGCGTGGACGGCCTGACCATCAGCGCGACGCCATCGGTGCTTGCAGAAGGCCAAGCCGGATCAGAAGTGGACGAGGCCGATCCGGCCTCCGTCGCTACGACTCGAGGCGGCGCACAAGGCCGCACGATCGCGCTCGTGCGCACGGCTTCCGAAGCGCTGAGTGCCGCTCGCCAGCAATCGAGCGCGTCCTCCTATCTGTCGCGACTGGACCTGACAGAAGCCCAACTCGTGTTCGACCACGCCGGCAAGCGCTCGACGTGGAAGATCCCCCGCCTGTCGCTCCGGCTCGAGCACCGCCAGAAGCGCAGCGCGATCGCGGCTGACGGCGAGATCGCGACCTCGAGTGGGTTGGCAAACGTGGGCTTCACGCTCGAGCAGTCGGACAAGACGCGGCAACTGAACCTCGTCGCCACGGTCGCGGGCTTGGTGCCGAGCGACTTCGCCAAGAGCCTGCCCGAGTTCACCGCGCTCGCTGCCTTCGGGATGCCGATCTCGGGCGATATGAGGTTCGATCTGGACGAGGCGGGAGGCGTTGTCACGGCCGACGCCGACCTCGAGCTCGGCCAAGGCCCGGTGCTGATCGCGAGCGTGGGTGCCAAACCGTTCTCGCTGCAGTCGGGCGAGATCAGCGCCCACTACTCGGCCGAGGACGGCTACCTCCAGATCCGCCCATCACGCATTGCAACCGGCAGCAGTCGAGCGACTCTCTCGGGCATCGCCGTTCCTCGCAAGGCGGGAGCCGACCTCAACATCTGGGATTTCCGCCTCGCACTCGGAGACGCGGCGCTGGGCGACAGCGAGGCCGGTCTCGAGCCGCTGGCAATCGAGGATTGGACGGTCAAGGGCACGTTCGCGCCGCAGAGCGGCTTGCTGCTGCTCGAGCACATGCGCGTGAAATCCGATGGCGGGACCTTCGACATGACCGCCGAGCTGTCCGCCGAGCGGGGCATCCACGGCGAAGCGGTGCTCGGCTCGATGTCGACCGCGTTGTTCACCCGGCTCTGGCCGGCGACGCTCGGGCCTGGCGCGAGGCGCTGGGTGTCGCAGAACCTGAACGCAGGCCGGATCACCAAAGGCAGCTTCAAGGTTGCGCTCGATCCCAAGCAGATTGCGGCGATCGACACCGGTGCGGAGCTGCCGGAGGAGGCGATTGCAGGCACCCTGCAGACCCAAGGTGTCGAGGTCACCTATCTGAAGGGATTGCCTGCGCTGTCGACAACGTCGGCGCTCATCCGTCTCGCGGGAACCCGCTTCTCGGCTGAAGTGGCAGGGGGCACATCCGATCTCGGCGATGGCCGCAAGGTGATCCTGAAGAGCGGCAGCTTCACGATTGCCCATATCCTCGCCGAGCCCGCCGAGGGCGAAGCGCGGTTCGCGGTTGCCGGCGACATGGCATCCGTCACGGATTTCCTCGACCGGGAGCCGCTCGACTACATGCGCGCGATCGGCATCGAGCCCGGCGAGGTTTCGGGCGAGGGCAATGGCAGCTTCACGCTGAAGCTGCCGCTGATCGAGGACGTGCGTTTCCCCGACGTGGAGCTGAAGGGCGAGGCGGCGCTGCGCGAGCTCAGATCGAGGACTGCATTCGAGGGCTTTCCGCTCGATGGCGGATCGGTCGATCTGACGCTGACGCCCAAGTCGATTGAAGCCAACGGCGATCTGATCCTCAGCGGCGTCTCGGCCGACCTGCGCTGGGTGCGCTTCCTGGGCCCGGGCAATGGCGCGCAACCGCCGCTGCGCGTCTCGGCCAAGCTCGACGCTGCCGACCGTGAGCAGTTGGGCCTGGCCATCAACCACGTGCTGTTCGGGGATCTGCCGGTCACGGTCACAATCGACCACGATACCAAAGGCGGCCGCAAAATCGCCGTGCAGGCGGACCTGACCGACGCCGAGCTGGTGCTCGACAATCTCGCCTGGCGCAAGCCACCCGGCGAGGCGGCAACGGCCCAGTTCGATGTGGTCGCCGCCGAGAAGGGCCGCACCCTTCTCGACAACTTCAGGATCTTCGGCCAAGGCAGCGATATCGCCATTGCTGGGCGGTTGACGCTGGGGGCCGACCGGCGGCTCATCGCCTTCGATCTCCCCGACTTCGCCATGAACCTGCTGACGCAAATGCGCCTGTCGGGCACGCTCGACAAGAGCAATATCTGGCAGGTGAAGGCGGTCGCGACCAGCTATGACGGACGCCCGTTCTTTCGCTCGCTGTTCTCGGCCGGCCGCATCACCGATCGCCCACCCGAGGCGACCAAGGGAGTGAGCGATGGCATCGACGTTGAAGCCGAGATCAAGACCATGGTCGGCTTCGCGGACACCTCCCTCGAGGACGTGCGGATCTCGATGCAGCGGCGCGACGGCAAGCTGTCCGATCTGCGTGCCAGCGGCCTGCTGCCGGCCGGGCGCTCGATTGCGGTCCGGCTGGAGGCTGGCGAGCGCGGCGAGCGACGCCTGGTCGCGACCACGGACGATGCCGGTAGCGCCTTCCGCCTCGTCAACTTCTACCGCAATGTGGAGGGTGGGTCCGCCACGCTGAAAGTGGAGCTCGAGGGCAGCCGGGGCTCCGAGCGCAAAGGCTTGCTCAAGTCCAATGACTTCATCGTCGCAACCAGCGACGCCGTCGTCTCGGGCATGATCTCGGAAGCGGGCAAGCGCGTCAATCGCAAGAAGGTCGACATCGGTCAGGGCCAGTCGACAGGCTATTATTTCAAGCAATTGCGCGTTCCCTTTTCGGTCGGGAGCGGCAAGCTCGTTTTGCACGATGCTCAGATCAATGGCCCAGCCATCGGCGCGACCATCGCCGGCACGGTCGATTTCGAGCGTCAGCGGGTCGATCTCGCGGGCGACTATTTCCCGCTCTATGGCGTCAACTCGATCGTGCAGCCGGTGCCCTTTTTCGGCGATGTGCTGGCGGGCGGCAGCGGAGAGGCGATCTTCGGTCTCAGCTACAAGATCAGCGGCCAGCTCGCCAACCCCAACGTCGCCATCAATCCGATTTCGGCGCTGATGCCGGGCTTGCTGCGCAAGATCTTCTCGTTCGACGCGCCCGAGGGACCGATCCTGGACGCCCCGAGCGAGAATGCGGCGTTGCCGCCCTCACTGGCATCGAGCCTGCCGCCCATGACGGGAGAGGAGGCGCAGCCCAAGGATGGGACGCCATCGGTGGGCGACGCGCTTCCTGCCATGGTCGCGGGGCAGCCGCAGCCCGCGAGCCGCACCGAAACAGCGGGAACCGGCCAGACTAAGCCGCGCAAGAAGGTGAAGAGCGCGGTCGAGACGCTGGATGGCTGGGGCAGCCAGACCAAGGAGAAATGAGCGGAGCCTGGGAGGACGGCCGGTCTTTCACCCTGCCCGCAGCAGCACGTGCTTCTTCTTCCCCAGCGAGAGCTTGACGACGCCGTCGCCCGAGAGGTCGGATGCTCGCAGCATCGCCTTCTCGTCGGTGACGGGCTCGTCGTTGACCCTGAGGCCGCCGCCCTTCACCTGCCGGCGGGCTTCCCCGTTCGACGCACAGAGCCCGGCCTTGACGAAGGCGGTCAGCACACCGATGCCTGCGTCGAGCTCGGCCATGGCGACCATGATCGTCGGCAAGCCGTCCGCGGCCGCACCCTCGACGAAGGCTTTTCGCGCGGTCTCGGCCGCCTCCTCCCCCGCCTGCCGGCCGTGCAGCAGCGCGGTTGCCTCGCTCGCCAGCACCTTCTTCGCCTCGTTGATCTCGGCGCCCCCGAGCGCCGCCAGCCGCGCGATCTCATCGAGCGGCAGCTCGGTGAAGAGTTTCAGGAACCGCCCGACATCGCCATCCTCGGCGTTGCGCCAGTACTGCCAGTAGGCGTAGGGGCTGAGCATGTCGGCGTTCAGCCAGACGGCGCCGGCCGCGGTCTTGCCCATCTTGGCGCCGGACGCGGTCGTCAGCAGCGGCGTCGTCAGCGCATAGGCATCCCTGCCGTCGACCCGGCGCACCAGCTCCATGCCGTTGACGATGTTGCCCCACTGGTCCGAGCCGCCCATCTGCAGCACGCAAGCATGACGCCGGTTCAGCTCCAGGAAGTCGTAGGCCTGCAGGATCATGTAGTTGAACTCGAGGAAAGTGAGCGGCTGCTCGCGCTCGAGGCGCAGCTTCACGGAATCGAACGTCAGCATCCGGTTGATGGTGAAGTGGCGCCCATAGTCGCGCAGGAACTCGATGTAGCCGAGCTTGGCGAGCCAATCGTCGTTGTTGACCATCACCGCATCGATCTTGCCCGTCCCGAAATCGAGGAAGCGCGCGAAAGCTTGCTTGATGCCGGCCATGTTGCCGGCAATCTGCTCGTCGGTGAGCATCTTGCGGGATTCGTCCTTGCCGGTCGGATCGCCGACCTT
This sequence comes from Hyphomicrobiaceae bacterium, assembly GCA_031403055.1. Taxonomy (GTDB): domain Bacteria; phylum Pseudomonadota; class Alphaproteobacteria; order Rhizobiales; family Hyphomicrobiaceae; genus JANNSW01. The sequence goes on from JANNSW010000205.1 coordinate 9,113, forward strand.
GGTGGTGCCCGCGCCCATCAAGGCGATCGGCTTGCCGCCGGTTTTCTGCAGCCAGCGCAGCAGCATGATCTGCACCAGCGAGCCGACGTGCAGGCTCCTGGCCGTGCAGTCGAAGCCGATATAGGCGGTGACGTGTCCCGCCTTCAACGCAGCATCCAGCTCGGCTGGATGCGAGATCTGGTGGATGAAGCCGCGCTCCTCGAGCGTCACCAGGAAATCCGATCGGAACTTGCTCATCTGTCGTCGCCCATGTCAGGTTTGCCGGGCTCTTACCACGGGAGACCGCCTTGGTGAAACGCTTGCGCGCGCTCGGCCTGATGAGCGGCACCTCGATGGACGGCATCGACGTGGCGCTGATCGAGACGGACGGGGAGGATCTGGTCGAGCGGGGGGCGTTCCTCAGCCTGCCCTATACCGACGCGTTCCGGGCCGAATTGCGCCAGGCGCTCGTCGATGCACAGCCGATCAGGCAGCGCAAGGAGCGGCCCGGCTGCCTGGCCGAGGTCGAGCGCGAGCTGACCGCCCGGCATGGGGAGGCCGTGAAGCAGTTCCTGATCGCCAACGCAATCGACGCCGGCTCGATCGACGTGATCGGCTTTCATGGCCAGACGGTGCTGCATCGGCCTGAGGCTCGGCTGACGGTGCAGCTCGGCGACGGCCCGCTGCTCGCCTGGTCGACCGGCATCGATGTGGTCCATGACATGCGGGCGGCCGATGTGGCGGCCGGCGGCCAGGGCGCGCCGCTGGTCCCGGTCTATCACCGCGCCCTCGCGACACGCGCGCCCGACCGGCCAGTCGCCTTTCTCAACATCGGCGGCGTCGCCAACATCACCTGGGTCGGCCGCGCAGGCCAGCTGATCGCCTTCGACACCGGGCCGGGCAACTCCCTCATCGACGACTGGACGCTGCGGCATACGGGCCGTGCGCTCGACGAGGACGGGCGGCTCGCCCGCACGGGCGCCGTCAACGAGGCTATGCTGGCGGTGATGCTGCGCGATCCCTATTTCAGCGCGCTGCCGCCGAAATCGCTCGACCGTGGCACCTTCACGATCGATGGACCCGGCACGATCTCGCCCGCCGACGGGGCCGCGACCTTGACCGCCTTCACGGCGGCTGCCGTCGCCCGCGCCCGCGAGCATCTGCCGGAGCCGCCGGCGCTGTGGGTCGTGTGCGGCGGCGGGCGGCGCAACCGCACGCTGATGGAAGCGCTCGCCGGCTACCTCGACGCGGCCGTGGCGCCAATCGAGGTGCTGGGCCTCGACGGCAGCGCCACGGAGGCGGAAGCCTGGGCCTATCTGGCGGTGCGCTCGCTGCGGGGATTGCCGCTGAGCTTCCCGATGACGACGGGCGTGTCCAGGCCGATGACCGGCGGGGTGCTGGCGGAAGCCTAGCCTGGACCTGCGGCCGACGAGTGTAGCGGCGGTGGCCGATATCGAGCTTCGTCAGGTCCCGTTGCGGGTCTCCTTAGGACAGCCAGAACAATGACTGAATCTCTTTCGCGAGCGGTTGTGCCTTGGCGTAGGGTGCAATAGGCACCTTCGCCGTATTGCACCTTCGGCCAGCGTTGCGAGCCGGGGTGGTGCAATACGGCCTGAAGCAGGCCTATTGCACCCTACAGATCCCGTGCTCGACTTGACGACAACACGGTGTGGTTATTGTTCGGAGTGTCCTTAGCGCGCTCGGTTGGCCATGTCCCTCAGAGTTGCGGGCGCATGCGGTCTGCCGCTTTGAAATACGTGCGAGCGTGGGCGACGATCTGCTTGTCGGTCGGGTGATCCGAGGTCTCGATGCCGACGATGCGGTCCGAGAGCGCGTGATCGTGCTTGTGGGCATGCTTCACCAGCTCGAGCTTGGCGGAGCCCGGACCCAGGATCAGCCATTCCTGGGCCGGCTGCAGGGCCTCCAGGACCCCATGATAGAAATGCTGATCGGCGGGCGCGCGCTTGCCCGAGATGCTGCCGGCCTTGTGGTGCAGATGGTGATTGGGGCTGTGGGTCGCCAGATCGATCTCGGCAACCGAATGCCGGTCGAAAAAGAAGATCCGCGCCTCGCGGTGATCGAGCCAGACGACAGCGTGATAGTTCTTCATCATGGTCTCCTCGGTGGGGCAGGTCGACGTGGCGATCCCATAGACTGGCGGCCGATGGCTGCCTTTGCGCTGCATCAAGCCTTGCTTGCGATCAGCCGCTCTGCTGCCCCGCGGGGTTTTCGACAGCGCTTGCGTTTGCTAAGCTGGGGGAGCGGAGGCATCGCGGCCGAGCGTTCTGGCCAGCATGGCGCCAAGGTGCCCGCTGCCGCCAGGCCACCCGCATACGATGGAGCATGCCATGAGCAAGGTTCGTGTTCTCGTCGGCACCCGCAAGGGCGCGTTCATCCTGACCTCGGATGGCGCTCGCCGGGACTGGCAGGTCGAGGGTCCGCATTTCGGTGGCTGGGAGATCTATCATCTCAAGGGCTCGCCCGCCGACCCCGACCGGATCTATGCGTCGCAATCGAGCAGCTGGTTCGGCCAGACGATCCAGCGCTCCGACGACGGGGGCCGGATTTGGACAACCGTCGGCAACGAGTTCGCCTATGCCGGCGTTCCCGGCACCCATCAATGGTACGACGGCACCCCGCATCCCTGGGAGTTCAAGCGGGTCTGGCACCTGGAGCCCTCGCTTGACGATCCCGACACCGTCTACGCCGGCATCGAGGATGCGGCACTGTTTCGCTCGAGGGACGGGGGAAAGAGCTGGTCGGAGCTCTCGGGTTTGCGCGAGCACGGCTCGGGGCCGAGCTGGCAGCCGGGCGCGGGCGGGCTGTGCCTG
>JANNSW010000206.1:0-2132 GCA_031403055.1 Hyphomicrobiaceae bacterium
GACGTCACTCCCCGACCTCTTCCCAGGCTTTGCCGCGCGCCGCGTCCCGGTGCCCGGCGCCGAGGTCTTCGCCCGCATCGGCGGCTCGGGGCCGCCGCTGCTGTTGCTGCACGGCTATCCCCAGACCCATCATTGCTGGCATCGGATCGCCGGCCAGCTCGCCGAGCGCCATACCGTCGTCGCAGCCGATCTGCGCGGTTATGGAGCGAGCTCCATTCCCGAGCCCGATCCGCGGCATCACGCCTATTCCAAGCGGCAGATGGCGGCGGACATGGTCGCCGTGATGGCTGCGCTCGGCCATGATCGCTTCGCTGTCGCCGGCCACGACCGCGGCGGGCGGGTCGCCTACCGGATGGCGCTCGATCACCCCGAGCGCGTCGCGCGCCTCCTCGTACTCGATATCGTTATGACGGCCCAGGTCTGGCGCGGCATGGATTGGGGCTCCGCCATCAAGTCCTACCACTGGCCATTCCTCGCCCAGCCCCATCCGCTGCCGGAGATGCTGATCTCGTCCAATCCGGCCTTCTATGCGGATTGGACGCTCGCGAGTTGGACCCTCGCCAGGGACCTCTCGGTCTTCGATCCGGCGGCGCTCGCCCAGTATCGCGCGCTGATCGCCGAGCCGGCCCGGGTGCGCGCCATCTGCGAGGACTACCGCGCGGGCGCCGGCATCGACCGCGAGCTCGACGAGGCCGACCTGGCTGCCGGCCGCCGCATCGCTTGCCGGCTGCTCGCACTCTGGGGCACGGACTATGTCGGGCGGGGTGCATCGAGCCCGCTCGACCGCTGGCGCGAGATCGCGGATGATGTGTCTGGCGTGGCGGTCGAGGCTGGGCATTTCCTCGCCGAGGAGGCGCCCGAGCCGGTGCTCGCTGCCATGCTGAAATTTCTCGCGCGAGGGGACACATGAGTCGTGCTGTCGCAAAACGGCCCTCGATTGCGCTGGCGCTGGGCGGCGGGGCGGCGCGTGGTCTTGCCCACATTCCCCTGCTCGAAGCGCTGGACGAGCTGGGCGTGCGGCCACTCGCCATTGCCGGCACCTCGATCGGATCCATCATCGGCGTCGCCTACGCGGCCGGCATGACTGGGCGCGAGATGCGAAAGTACGCGAGTACGCTGTTCTCCAACCGCACCGAGTTGCTGAAACGGATCGCCTCGCGCTGGCCAGGCTCGATCGCGAGCCTCTGGAACCCGCTGACCCCTGCGATGATCAATGGCGAGACGTTGATCGAGATCCTGCTGCCCGACGCGGTGCCGCCGACCTTCGAGGAGCTGAAGATCCCATTCAAGGTGGTCGCGACCGATCTCTACGGGCGGTGTCAGGTGGTGATCGAGCGCGGGCCGCTGCTGCAGGCGGTGGCGGCGAGCGCATCGGTTCCTGCGATGCTGAAGCCGGTGCAGATCGGCGGCCGGGTGCTGGTGGATGGCGGTTGCATCAACCCGACGCCGTTCGACGTGGTGCGTGGGCTTGCGGATCTGACGGTCGCTTTCGATCTGACCAGCGAGACGCCGGTCGAGGCCGAAGGCATCCCCAGCTCGCTCGACGCCGTGATGGCATCTGCCCAGATCATGTTCTCCACGATCGTGCGCGAAAAGCTGAAGCACGATGCGCCTGACATCCTGGTCCGGCCAGATGTGGGCAAGTTTCGCGCGCTCAACTTCTTCAAGGTCGAGGAGATCATGGCGGCCGCCGAGCCGGCCAAGGAGGAGCTGAAACGCAAGCTCGAGGCGGCATTCGCGCGGGCCTGACGGGAACCGGTCGCCGCGGCTACTCCTTGGCGAGCGCCCGGTAGGTCGAGCTTGCCAGCCACGTCGGATCAATCTCGATGCCCCAGCCCGGCGTATCAGGCACCGTTACGTGCCCGGCATCGACCCGGTAGGGATCGCCGAGGAACAGGCCTTCCTGCCAGGGATAGTAGTCGGGACCCTCGATCGAGAGCTCCAGATACTGACCTGCATTGGGGATCGCCTTCAGGAAATGCATGGTGCACATGGTGACCATGGAGAGGTTGGCAGCATGGGGCGTGCACGGCAAGCCGGCCTTGGCAGCCATCGCGGCAACCCGAAGCGTGCGCGTAAGTCCGCCCATGTACATGATGTCGGGCTGCACGATGTCGACGGCGCGCATGCCG
>JANNSW010000207.1:0-11173 GCA_031403055.1 Hyphomicrobiaceae bacterium
CCTCAGTGCCTCGATCATGAGCAGGCAGGATCGCTTTTTCGCTTCCGTGATGGTTGCGAGCCATTCGCCGTCGCGGCCGTTGAAAACGAGCAGCCCCGCGCCCGGCTTCAATCGGAGCACGTTCAAGAGGTAGTTCGCCTGCTCGGCCGTCGCCGCGAGCATCAGGCCCGCTGCGAGCGCGCTTTCGACATAGAGACGGATTCGCTCGGCTGCCATGGGGTCGGCTCCTGACAGCCTGATAGCCCAGAACGGCGCCGATCAGAAGCGGGTCAGCACAGCGAGCGAGCCATAGGGAGCGGACGCATCGATCTCATCGCCGGACAATCCGGCCGTCACCGTCAGCTCGCCATAGGGCGTATCCCATTTGGTGAGCAGCCCGAGCCGAAGCGCTGCGGTGCTCTCGTTGCCGAGGGTGCCGGCCTCCAAGCCGAGCGAAAGCACTGGCAGCACGCGATAAGCGGTGCGGGCATTCGCCTGATAGGCAGAGAATGGCGTTTCATAGACGAGATCGAGCGATGACCAGACCTGCTCGCTCCAATCGTGCCAGACCTCGACCACGGCCTTGCCGCCGATTTCCGGCTCGGGTGGCGTTTCGCCGGGTGCAAGCGGGGCAACCACGCGCATGTCGTAGACTGCTCCTGCATAGGCCTTGGTGATCGTCGCACCGAGCTTCATCTGGTAGCCGACGAGAGCTTCGGTTACAGTCGAGCGGCCGAGAAAGCGGACGTCGACGTCGTTGGCGCCGACCTCCAGGCTGCCGTCATAGGCATAGCCGCCGCCGCCACCTTGCAAGCGCAGCCGCATGCCGTCTTCAAAAACACTGCCGAAGGGCGCGGCAATGAGGCCGCCATAGGCGAACCAGGCATTCTCGCTGGCCGACACGCCGCTCCAGGTTTCAAAGCTCGGGGGTGCGTCCCTCGCTTGGGCATTGGCGTCCGAGCTGGCGATCGAGGCCAAAAACAAACCGGCCGCGCCGGTTGCCATCCGACGACGCAATGACGCAACTGAGACGCCCTCTTGACCCGCCATGACGCAACAACTGACAAACGTGGGATCGATGTTCAGCCGACGCCGAATTGAACACCGACGATCAGGGCAGAGCAAGTGAAAACATGGGGTACCCGAGTATTCGGACGCTCCGTTCTGCAAGTTAGAGTAGAATTTCATTCATTGACGCAACCATGGGTTGCTGACTGCACTTGATCGCCTGAGCCAATCGCGGCAGCGTGTGTCCATGCCGAGGCCACCACGACCAGAGACTTGGCTCTATCCGACCGGGCATGGGCACTTTTGCGAGCCGGGCGGATTCTCATTCGATCCGCACCGGCCGGATCATGAAGGCGCGGCTGGCCGAGCTGATCGAAGGCGCGACCGCGCTCAGATCAGAGTAGGCCGCCGCCACGACCTCGAGCAGCATTGAACCGTATAGACTCTGGCGGTCTTTGGTGACTAAATGAATGTCATGAATCTGTGATCTCGGCTGCTGGGAGCCGGCACAGATGCAGAGCTGGCGAACCGCCAAACCAACGAGGGCCTTGTTATGAATCCCTTTGAGAAGAACGCCTTCGACTATTCGCAGGTCGGCAAGGTGTTTGCAGTTCCAATGGAAGGCTTCAATCCGGGTCTCGCCCTGATGCAGCAATGGGCCGGCGCCATGACCCGCGCCAACCTCGAGGTCGCTGGCTTCTGGAGCCGGCGCACCCGCGCATGTTTCGACGCGCCTCGGCGATTGGCATCCTGCAGGACGCTCCAGGACGTGACCGCCCTGCAATCCGAGCTTGCCACCGCCACTCTGCGCGATGCGACCGAGACAGCAGCGCGGACCTCAGCGGCCTTCGTTGCTCCGATCAAGGCGGCAAGCCAAACCGCAAGTCAGCAGCCAACGAATGGCTCGACCGGTGACCGCGCTGAGGCAAAGCGATCCGGCGCGTCCGGTGCTGGAGCCAAGCCTGAAACCACCGCGCACGCTTACGAATGGTGGCGTACCGACATGAAGGCGATCATGCCCCGGCGCAACGGTCATGCCGATGAAGGCACCAGAGACCGCGCCGGCACCTGACCGCCGCCTGCCTGCGCAGTAGCCGATGGACGTGTGAATGATCGCCGGTGCCGTTCGAGCAAAGCTGGTCGGTGGCTTGCTCACGGCGCTCGGTGCAACTGCATTCGCCGTAAGCGTTACGGCTATGCCGGTTTTTTATCGAGACGGCGGCAATGTGCAAGCCGTGCTGGTTGCGCGCTATGGGCTCGTCCTCGTCATCTCGCTGGCGATCGTGGCGGCGGGTCGAGTGTCTTTGCGGCTGTCCCGGCCAGAGCTGATCGCCGCGCTGGGCTCGGGGATCGTGTTTGGCGCTGGCGGCCTTTCGGCCATCGCGGCCTATTCCTTGCTGCCGGTCAGCCTGGGTGTGCTCATCTTCTACATCTTCCCGCTGTTGACGGCGATCCTGGAAGCTCCCCTCGACCGGCGCATGCCGAGCCTCAGCCAGATCCTCTGTCTGCTGGTGGCGCTTGCTGGCATTGCGCTTGCCCTCGAGCTCGGCGAGCTCGACGCCGATCCGCGCGGAATCGCCATGTCCGCGTTGGGGGCGCTGGGAGTTGCGATCGCGTTCGTTTGGAGCGGACGGGCACTCGGTGCGACCCATCCGGGCGCTGTCAACGTATTCCGCTCGCTGGCGGCGCTAGGGCTTGCCGTCGGATTTGGCTTTGCGGTCGGCTCTGGATTTTCCGTGCATGTCGGGGCGATCGCCTGGGCGGCCTTCCTCGTCGCCGTGCTGGCCAGCGTTCTCGCCTTCATCACCATGTTCGCAGGCGTCGGGCGGATCGGCGCGACACCGGCTGCAATGATCATGAATCTCGAGCCGGTGGTGACGATGGGCCTTGCTGCGATCGTGCTCGCCGAGCCGATTTCAGCCATGAAGCTGGCGGGGGGAGCACTGGTGATTGCTGCCGTGCTCGCCTCCCAATGGCTCGCACTCGCGCCAGCCGGGCAGGCAAAGCTCCCGCTCCAGACCACCCGCTCCAGGCAAGCTCGAATGCAGCCGTTGCGCCGGCCAGCTTGATCAGCCGCCAACGGCGGAGCGGACACCCAGGCGGGCGAGGGTCTCGCGCAGCGCGCGCAGGTTGTCGAGTGCGGTCTGCTCGTACTGGGTTTCGCCGAGCTCGCGGAAGACGTCGAGCGCCGTCAGGATCACATCGGCGGCTTCGCCCAGCAGGGCCGGATCACTGCGCAACTCGCCGAGCGCCCAAAGTGCATTGCCCAGATTGGCCGTCGCCAGTGCCCATTGCAGCGGCGCCCGATCCCTACTCCAGATCTCCAGCGTCGCCCGGTACGCTGTGTTGGCCAGCTCCAGCCAGCGGCCATCGCCGGTGCGCTCGCCAAGCTCGGACAGTACATTGCCGAGGCTGTTCTCCAGCCGTGCCCATTCGTCGGGCCGCTCGTCGCGCGGGATTTCCTCGAGTGCCGCCGTGAAGGCGCTGGCGGCACCCTCGAGCGGGCGGATGTCATCGTCATGGGCCGCCAACCGGCTGAGCGCCGTGGCGAGGTTCATTTGCGTGAGCGCCCAGTCGGCGGGCGTGTGCTCGCGGCTGAACTCCTTCAGGGCCTCGCCAAACGCAAAGGCGGCCTGGCGAAAGTGCTCTGCCCCGCCCTCGATCTCGCCACGTTTCAAGAGCGCCGTTCCCAGATTGGAGTTGAGCAGCGCCCATTCCTCGGGGGTGTCCTTGCGGGTGCGGATCTCCAGCGCCAGTCGATAGGATTTCTCGGCAAGCGCCAGTTTCTCCGGACTCCCCTCGCGGTCGCCCAGCGTCATCAGCGCATTGCCGAGATGATTCTGCGTGACCGCCCAGCGGTCGGCCGCGTGTTGGCGCGGGGATTGCTCGAGCGCCCGGGCATAGATCACGATTGCAGCGACGAGCGCCTCGCTGTCGCCGAACTCCTCGGCGTCCGCCTGCAAGGCAGCGCCCTGGCGCAGCGTGCAGCTCCAGCGCCCATCCAGGTCGCTCTCGGCAAGGCAGCCAGCCGCCGCCTCGTAGTGGCGTGCGGCCTTCTGATAGTCGAGCCGCAGCTCCTCGAGTGCGCCGCGCTGACTGCGCAATTCGGCCGCCGCCCGCGATCGCCCGACGATGTCGGCGCCAGCCGCGATGCTGCCGGTCAGCAGCCGCGCCTCGACGCCCGATAGCAGCGCGTCGGTCTCGTCGAACTTGCCCTCGTCGAGTGCCACGGTCGCTTCCGAGCGCAGCCTTTGCACGATCGAATCGCCGGTGCTGGCCCGGCCGATGCGTCGGACGAGGTCGCGAAAGCTTTGGGCCTTCTCCTTCAGCGCGCTTTCGATCCGGCCATGCTCGGCCCCACGCCGGGCCTGGGCACTCAGCATCGCGGCGAGCGCTGCCAGCGGCACATCCGCGGTCGCATTGAGCCGCTTCAGCAGGCTGGCGAGATCTTGCGGCAGACGGTCGTCCGGTTGGTCGACGAGGGCAACCAGCTCCTCGCTGCTTGCGGGCCCCGGTGAAGCAAGGAATTGGGCGTCCTCGTCCTCGTAACCGGCTGTGGTTGCCCCAACGGCCCCGGCCTGCGATGGCGCCAGGGCATCGATGGCAGACTGGACCCCCTTGAGATATCTGACATCGGCGAGCACGCGGCCGAACAGCAATTCGATCAGCCGCGCCGTCAGGATCGGGTCGAGGTCGAGGCGGGCAAGTGCGCCGGATGCCTCTGCTCCATCGGCGACGGAGCGCGCGATCACGAGTGCAGGCGGCTCCTGGCCGTTGGGCTTACCGGGCTCGTGAACGGCGTAGTAGGCGGTTGCGGCTGCGATCGCCGCCAGCTCGGGCGGGTGGGTCGCCAACAGCTCCGGCAACACCCGCATGTGCCGCTCGATCTCATCGACCGGGAAGCGGCCGGCGGAAATCAGCGCGCGCATGTCCCGGGCAATCGCGGTCAGCATATCCTTCGGGTTCGGGCCCATGCCACCCGCAACCAGGCGATCGACGAGATCGAGCGACCCGGCGACCGCGTCGCTCGGGTGTGCGAGATCTAGTCGCCGGGCGCCGAGGGCCGCTAACCCTGCGCCGAAAAACTGGATGATTGTTTGTTCGAGCGCCATCGCCCGGATCGATTCCTTTTTTGCCCTGGCAGACTGTGCAACACTGGGGGCGAAATTCCAATGCTGATTCCTAGCACTTAGTCGCCAATAAGGGCAGGACTTGGGGAAAACCCGGGATGGCAAATCGGGGAGAGGCGCCGATTTGTCGGATTGCCCTATCTGGGACCACTGCGAGCCGGAATTCAGTGCCTTTCACCGATTGTCCAGGACCGCACGATCTGGCGGTGAGCCGCGATGTAGCCTGAGGCGGTGCTCTTCAGGTGCGGCGCCAGGGTCCGGGTGAGCGCCGGCAGCCGATGGAACGGCACTGTCGGCAAGGCGTGGTGGGTTGCGTGATAGGGCATGTTCCAGGCCAGGAAGCGCACCGCGGCATTGGTGTAGGTCGTGCGGCTGTTGGCCAGCATGTCGGGTACGAGCGCAAGCCCGCCATGCTCGGCGAGCAGATAGGCGCGCAGGAAGGGTTGTCCGGCAAGGGCTGGCAGCACCCACAGCCACAGCAGCCAGGACCAGCCGAGCATCAGCCCCGCGATTGTGATCGCCAGATAGCCGGCGAGAAAACGCCGCGCCTCGGCCACCACCCGCGGTCTCGCCCGCTGCGGCACGAACCCGTCGATGTTGCGGCCGATTGCATATCGGATCACGATGCCGATCTCGCCACGCCAGTAGCCATAGCCGGTCAGCGCCCAGAGAGTGGCGCGCCAGCCCTGCGGCTTGGGCCAGGCAAGCTCGGGGTCGCGGCTCCGGTCCTGCGTGTAGGCGTGGTGGGCGAAATGGAACCAGCGGAAATAGCGCGGCGGCAGGATCAGCAGGAAGCCGAGCACTTCGGCGACGACGACATTCACGAGTGGCGTCTTGAACGCGGTGCCGTGGATCGTCTCGTGCAGCGGCGCGAACAGGAAGATCAGAGTGATGCCGTGGAGGAGCACGAGCAGCCCCAGCAACAGCGGATGGCCCGTCGCCATGATCAGCATGCCCGTGAGCCCGAGCAGCCCCAGATGCAGGACGAGCTGCCTCAGCCCAGCCCGATCGGAGCACTCTTTCAGCACCGCGATCTCGCAATCCGGGATCGCGGCGAGCGCTTCGCGATGGGTGATCTCGCCGATGCCATTCGCCATCGCAGTGCCTCTGGAGGTGCAGGCGATCGCATCTGATCCCACGGCGAGAGGGCTCGGCGCAAGCCCCGGTTGGACTCGCCGGCGGTGCAAACCAGCGCGTGCAATGCAGCAATGACCCTCGCTTTCCGCCTGAAGGGCGCGATCCGAGGCATCCCTGGCGAGTAAGGTTGCGGCGCATCATTTTTCATATTGCATTGCAACATAAGTTGACCTATATGTCTTCCATCAGTTTCCAACCAAGGATCGAATCGCAATGAACCCGATGGGCCAGAAGTTCGCCAAGCAGACCGAAGAGTTCTTTCATGCGGCCGAGAATGCGCGCATGCCCGAGAGCGTCCAGGCCATGGCCGAGGACGGCGTCGCCAAGTCGCGCGCGGCCTTCACGATGATGGCCTCCGCCGCCAAGGACGCCAGCAAGGCGATGGAGGAGGTTGCCTCCGTCACCCAGAGCGGCGCCCGCCAGATTGGCGAGCAGGTGCTCGCCAACGTGTCGATGAACACGGAAGCCGCGTTCAAGGCCGCCGAGATGATGGCGCGCTCGCGCACGCTGCCCGAGGCCGCCAAGGTCCAGGCCGAGTTCATGCAGGCGCAGATGATGAAGGCCACCGAGCAGACGCGCGAGTTCTACGAGCTGTCCGCGCGTGTCGCCAAGGAAGCATTCGAGTCCTTCTCGACCGTTGCCCAGAAGAGCTTCGAGCAGGTCCGCAAGGCCGGCTGACGGCGGCTCGCCGGACGAGATGATTTGAGCATGCAGCACGGGCTCCGCCGGCCAACGCCGCGGGGCCCGTGCTGTGTTTGGCACCGATCACGCGAGCCCCAGCTCCTTGCCCTTGGCGCGAATCGCCTCGTCGACCGGCAGCGCCTTCCTGGCCGTCAGGTCGAACAGCACCGTCACGATGTCGGCGGTCGCATGCAGCACTTCGCTCTCGCTGTTCAAGAGGCTGTGCCGGTACTCGATCGCCTTGCTGCCGAGCCGCGTCAGTGAGGAGCGCACGAACACGAGCGCGCCCGCTGGGGTCTCGTGCTTGTACTCGACCGTCATCTTGACGTCGGCCCAGCCGTGCTGCCGCGCCTGCATCTGGGAATAGGGGACGAGGCGCGAGAGCATGTGGAAGCTCGCTGAATCGAAAATCGCCGTATAGAATTGCGTGTTCATGTGCCCCATGGTGTCGCAGTGCCAGGGGTAGACGGCGCCACGATAGGTCTCGATCTCGATCGCCATATGAAGTGCTCCTGCTCTGGGCTGTTGCCTCGCCCGAGCATGACACGGGCCGTGTCCGGACTGCCAGCCTTGGGTGGGCGAGACGTGCCGGTTGTCGCCATCTGCGCTTGTGCCTCGACTGCCGCCTCGCCTACGATGCCGGCATGCTGACCGATCTCGCCCATGTCCGGCCCGGCCGGCCCGAGGATGCCGAAGCGCTCAGCCGGGCGTTCCGCGAGTCCTGGCTGGTCGCCTACAACGGAATGATGCCCGCGCCGCAGCTGCGGACCTTCGTCGAGCGGCGTGACGCCGGTTGGTGGCGCGATGCGCTGGCCAGGACCCAGGGCCAGCTCGTGGTCGAGGTGGATGGCTCGGCCGTCGGCTACGTGACGTTCGGGGGCTCGCGCTCATCGCTGCCCTACGCGGGCGAGATCTACGAGCTCTACGTCGCGCCGCTGCAGCAGGGCCATGGTCTCGGCGTGCAGCTGTTCGAGAGTGCGCGCGAGCGCCTGGACCGGCGCGACCTCAAGGGCTTGCTGGTGTGGGCGCTGACCGACAACACGATTGCTTGCGAGTTCTACCGGCGGCGCGGCGGCCTCGAAACGGCGACCGCGATCGAGCGGTTCGGCCACAAGCTGCTGCCCAAGACCGCTTTCGGATGGCAGTGACTGGCGGCGGTCGCTGCCACGGAGACCCGAGGATGGATTTCGAGCCAACGGACGAGCAGCAGCAGATCGTTGCGACCGCGCGCGAGTTCGCCCTGCGCGAGATGGCGCCGTTCGCCGCCGGATGGGACGAGACACAAACGTTCCCGGTGCCGACATTGCGGCGTGCGGCCGGGCTCGGTCTGGCAGCGATCAACGTCCGGGCGTCGTCCGGCGGCACCGGGCTCGGGCGGATCGAATCGGCGCTGGTTTTCGAGGAGCTGGCGTCCGCCTGCCCACCGACCGCAGCGTTCCTGTCGATCCACAACATGGTCGCCTGGATGATCGACCGGTTCGCCGACGAGCAGCTGCAGCAGCGCTTCCTGCCTCGCCTCGTCGGCATGGACTGGCTGGCGAGCTACTGCCTGACGGAGCCGGGCTCGGGATCGGACGCGGCGTCGCTGCGGACGCGGGCCGTGCGCGACGGCGATCACTATGTGGTCGATGGCAGCAAGGCGTTCATCTCGGGTGCGGGCGTATCGGACCTCTATCTCGTGATGGTGCGCACGGGTGGCGACGGCGCCAAGGGCATCAGCAGCCTGCTGATCGAGAAGGGCACGCCCGGCCTTTCGTTCGGCAAGCCCGAGCGCAAGCTCGGCTGGTGCTCGCAGCCGACAGCGCAGGTGATCCTGGAAGGCTGCCGGGTGCCAGTCGCCAATCGGATCGGCGAGGAGGGAAAGGGTTTCTCGTTCGCCATGCAGGGACTCGATGGCGGGCGTATCAACATCGCCGCGTGCAGCCTCGGCGGGGCCCGGCGCTGCCTCGAGCTGGCAACGGCCTATGTCAAGGAGCGCCGGCAATTCGGCCGGCCACTCGCCGAATTCCAGGCCCTGCAGTTCCGTCTCGCCGATATGGCAACCGAGCTGGCCGCCGCACGGCTGATGGTGCATCGGGCCGCGGCCAAGCTCGACCGTGGTGCAGCGGATGCGACGGTCGCCGCGGCCATGGCCAAGCGGTTTGCCACGGACGCCTGCTCGAGCATCGTCGACGAGGCGCTGCAGCTGCACGGGGGCTATGGCTATCTGAAGGACTTCCCCGTCGAGCGCTACCTGCGCGACCTGCGCGTGCACCAGATCCTCGAAGGGACGAACGAGATCATGCGCGTGATCATTGCGCGCCACGTGCTGAGCTGAGCCATGGCGCGGACTGGCGAAGACACCGACGTGCGCATCGCGAAGGTCGGGCGGATCGGGCATGTCACGCTCGACCGGCCCAAGGCACTCAACGCGCTGACGCTGCCGATGCTGCGCGCCATCGCACAGGCACTCGCCGATTGGCGCGACAATGATCGCGTGCTCGCCGTCGCGGTCGATGGCGCCGGCGAGCGCGGCCTGTGCGCGGGCGGCGATATCCGCGCGATCTATCGGTCCCTGCAGGCCGGCGACGGCATGGCCGCCGCGTTCTGGCGCGAGGAGTATGCCCTCAATGCGCAGATCGCCGCCTATCCAAAGCCCTATGTGGTGCTGATGGATGGCCTCGTGATGGGCGGCGGGGTCGGCATCTCCGCCCATGGCAGCCATCGGCTGGTGACACCACGCACGGCGCTCGCGATGCCAGAGACGAGCATCGGCTTCTTCCCGGATGTGGGCGGCACCTGGCTGTTGTCGCGGGCGCCGGGCGAGCTTGGGACCTACCTGGCCCTGACGGGCGCGCGGATCGGCTCTGCCGATACGATCCTGTGCGGACTCGCCGACGGGCTGATCGAGCTGGAGCAATGGCCGGCGCTCGTAGGCGCGCTCGCCGGATCGGCATCGAAGGACGACGTCGCGCGCTGCCTTGCCGGTCTCGATGGCAGCGGCAACGAGGAGCCGAGACTCGCGCGGAACCGGGCTGAGATCGACCGCAGCTTTGCCTCGGACCGGGTCGAGGAGATTTTCGCGCGGCTGGAGCGGGCCGGCTCGCCGTTCGCCGCAGACACGCTCGCGACGCTCAGAGCACGCTCGCCGATGGCCCTCAAGGTGACGCTTGCGGCGCTCCGGCTGGCGCGATCGCTGGCAACGATCGGGGAGTGTCTCGCGCTCGAGCTGGCGATGACCGGGCCGATGGCGAGGCGGCCGGACTTCCCCGAAGGCATCCGGGCGGCCGTGATCGACAAGGACCAGGCGCCGCGCTGGTCGCCGGCAACGCTCGAGGCGATCAGCGACGCCGACGTCGGGCGGATCGTGCATCAAGCAACGGGGTCGAGCGCATGAGCCACATCGCATTCGTCGGGGTCGGCAACATGGGCGCGCCGATGGCCCGCAACCTGCTGAAGGCAGGCCACACGCTCGCGATCCATGATCGCGACGTGGCAGCGGCGGCGCGGCTCGCCGGCGTGAATGTGCGTGTGGCCGAGGGGATCGCCGGCGCGGTCGCGGGCGCAGCAGCGGTCATCACCATGCTGCCGGCCGGGGCACAGGTGGAGGACGCCTATCTCGGCGGTGGCGGGGTGATCGAAGCGGCTGCTGCCGGCACGCTGCTGATCGATTGCTCGACCATCGATGTGGCGACGGCGCGACGGGTCGCAGGCGCGGCGGCAGCGCGCGGGCATGCCATGCTGGATGCGCCGGTCTCGGGCGGCGTCGCCGGCGCCGAAGCGGCAACGCTCACCTTCATGGTCGGCGGCGAGGCGGACGCCTTCGAGCGAGGCAAGCCGATCCTCGCGGCCATGGGCAAGGCGGTCGTGCACGCGGGCGGATCCGGCAATGGCCAGGCCGCCAAGATCTGCAACAACCTGGTGCTCGGCATCTCCATGATCGGCGTGTGCGAGGCGTTCGTGCTGGCCGAGCAGCTGGGGCTCGAGGCCGGGAAGCTGTTCGAGATCTCGTCGAAGTCTTCCGGCCAGTGCTGGGCGCTCACCGCCTATTGCCCGGTGCCGGGGCCGGTACCGGCATCAATCCAACCTTGATTACCTATACGCCATCGCCGACGTTGACCCGGACACCAACGCTTACACCAACCCTATCACCCCCGCCGACCGATACGGCGACTTATACATCGACACCGACTGAGACAGCCACCAATACATCGACCCCTACGGCAACCGCGACCTTAACTCAGACACCGAGTCCAACC
>JANNSW010000208.1:0-4827 GCA_031403055.1 Hyphomicrobiaceae bacterium
CGCGCGGGTGTGCCGCCAGATGTAGGAGAAGAGTTTTTCTTGCATGATTGCGGTACGCCCCCCGTTCGGCTGGCACTGAGCCTAGCGGCTCGCAAGAGGCGTGTGAAGGGAAGCGTTGGAGGGAGCTCGTAGGCCGGACTGCGCCTTCGCGAAGTCCGACGCCGCCCGGCACGACCTGCCGGACATCGGCCGGCGGATGGCCGACCTCAGTCCGACCTACAGACAGTGCGCTCGAGGGGCGCTATAGGACGCATCCATATTGGGGAGCGCCATGCCAAGCGATGACACCACGGTCGGCGACATCGACCTGCGGCGCCGGCGTGCGCTGTTCAGGGCCATGCACCGCGGCACCAAGGAAATGGATCTGATGCTCGGTGGCTATGTTGCGGCCCATGTCGGCGGGCTCGATGCGGCGGCGCTCGATGTGCTGGACCAGCTGCTGGCGCTCCCCGACCCCGATCTCAGCCAGCTGCTGCTGGCGGCAAGCCTTGCCAACGGGGAGGGCGGAGCTGGCCCGCTCATTGCCGAAATCCGCCACTTTCACGGCCTCGACGACTGAAAAAGGCAGACGCGGCTCGGTGCGAGTGGGCCAGTCGACAAAGGTAGGCCGATGCAGACCGCCGATACCAAGCCCCGCGAGCTGACCATTACCGGCGCCCCCGAAGGGCTCGATGCGCTCACCATCGCGGGGATCGCCGAGGAAGGCGGTGCCGTCGAGCCGGTGCTGCATGTCGCCCGCGACGACCGCCGGCTGGAGACGCTCGAAGCCGGTCTCAAATTCTTCGCGCCCGAACTCTCCGTGATCGCGTTCCCGGCCTGGGATTGCGTGCCCTACGACCGCTCGCCGCCCAATACCGACATCGTGGCGCGGCGCCTGTCGGCGCTCGCTCGTCTCGCCGCGGGCAAGCGCGACAAGCCGCTCGTGGTGCTGACGACCGTCAACGCCATCCTGCAGCGGGTGGTGCCGGCTGCCTTCCTGCGCAAATCCATCAAGGCGCTGGTGCCGGGCCAGAATATCGACATCGCCGAGCTGACACGCCGGCTCGACGCGGCAGGCTTCGTGCGCACCTCGACCGTGATGGACCGCGGCGAGTTCGCGGTGCGTGGTGGCATCGTCGATCTCTATCCGCCAGGGCGCACCAGCCCGGTCCGGCTCGATTTCTTCGGCGATACGCTGGAAACTCTGAAGCCCTTCGATCCCCAGACCCAACGGACCTCCAAGGCCATCAGCAAGCTGACGCTGCTGCCGATCAGCGAGGCTGCCTCGGGGGAAGCCGCGACCAGCCTGTTCCGTCGCCGCTATGTGGAGCTGTTCGGCGCCGTGACGGGCGAGGACCCGCTCTACCAGGCGGTCTCGCAAGGCGGGCGTTTTCCGGGCCAGGACCACTGGCTGCCGCTTTTCCACGAGGCGCTGGAAACATTGTTCGACTATCTGCCCGGCGCCACGCTGTCGCTCGATCATCTGGCGGAGGAGGCGATCGGCGACCGCATCGAGCAGATCCGCGAGCACTACTCGGCTCGCGTCGATGGGCTGGAAGCCGAGACATTCGGGGCCGCGCGCTACAATCCCGCGCCGCTGCAGCTGATGTATCTGGAGGAGCGCGATTGGCAGGCGGTGACGTCCTCGCGCAAGGTCCGCCGTTTCTCGCCCTTCGAGATCGACTCGGCGGGCAAGGATCAGCCCCACGTCACCATCTCGGGCAAGGTCGGGCGAACCTTTGCGGCCGAGCGCGCGAGCGAGGGCGTCAACGTCTTCGATGCCGTGGTCGCCCACGTCAAGGCGCTGCAGGCGAGGTCGAAGCGCGTGCTCGTCGCTTCCTGGTCCAATGGCGCGCGCGAGCGGCTGGGCACGCTGCTTTCCGAGCATGGCCTCGACCAGATCGCCAAGGTGGAGAGCTGGCCCGAGGCCAGGAAATTGAAGAAGGGCGAGACCGGCTTCATCGTGCTCGGCATCGAGCATGGGTTGGAGGCACCCGACCTCGCCATCATCGCGGAGGAGGACATCCTCGGCGACCGGCTGGTGCGGCCGCGCCGGGCGAGCCGCAAGGCGAGCGACGTGCTGGCCGATGCCGCCAGCCTTTCGGTTGGCGACCTGGTCGTGCATGTCGATCACGGCATCGGCCGCTTCGAGGGCTTGAGGACGATCGAGGCGTTGGGTGCGCCGCACGATTGCCTGGAGCTCACCTACCACGGCGGCGACCGGCTCTACCTGCCGGTCGAGAACATCGAGCTGCTCTCGCGCTACGGCTCGGATTCGGAAGGTGCCCAGCTCGATCGGTTGGGCGGAGCGGCCTGGCAGGCGCGCAAGGCCCGCATGAAGGCGCGCATCCGCGCCATCGCCGATGAGCTGATCAAGATCGCGGCTTTGCGCCTGTTGAAGAGCGCCACCGTGCTGGAGCCGCCTGCGGGCGCATATGACGAGTTCACGGCCCGCTTCATGTATCAGGAGACCGACGATCAGCTCGCCTCGATCGAAGCCGTGCTCGCCGACCTGCAATCCGGCCGGCCGATGGACCGCCTCGTTTGCGGCGATGTCGGCTTCGGCAAGACGGAGGTCGCTTTGCGTGCCGCCTTCGTTGCGGTGATGACCGGCAAGCAGGTGGCGGTGGTGGTGCCGACGACGCTGCTCGCGCGCCAGCATAGCCGCACCTTCCTCGATCGCTTCCAGGGGCTGCCGGTCAAGATCGGGCAGGCTTCGCGCCTGGTCGGCGCCAAGGACCTCGCCGAGCTGAAGGTGGGGCTGAAGGACGGGCAGATCGACATCGTGGTCGGCACCCACGCGCTCCTGGGCAAGGGTATCGAGTTCCGCGATCTGGGGTTGCTGATCGTGGATGAGGAGCAGCATTTCGGCGTGCAGCACAAGGAGCGCCTGAAGCAGCTGAAGGAGGATGTGCATGTGCTGACGCTGACCGCGACGCCGATCCCGCGCACGCTGCAGCTTGCACTCTCGGGCGTGCGCGAGCTCTCGCTCATCACCACGCCCCCGGTCGACCGGCTCGCGGTCCGCACTTTCGTCGCGCCCCTTCGATCCGGTCATCCTGCGCGATGCGCTGCTGCGTGAGCGGTTTCGCGGCGGCCAGACCTTCTATGTCTGTCCGCGTATCGCCGACCTCGACGACATTGCCACGTTCCTCGCCGAGACCGTGCCCGAGCTGAAGTGCGCCCGCGCCCACGGCCAGATGGCGCCAAGCCAGCTCGATGACATCATGAACGCCTTCTACGACGGGCGCTACGACGTGCTGCTGTCGACCACGATCATCGAATCCGGGCTCGATATTCCCCGCGCCAACACGCTGATCGTGCACCGCGCCGACATGTTCGGGCTCGCCCAGCTCTATCAGCTGCGTGGCCGCGTCGGCCGTGCCAAGGTGCGCGCGCCTACGCCCACTTCACGATCGCACCCAACCGCAAGCTGACCGAAGGCGCGGAAAAGCGGCTGAAAGTGCTGCAGTCGCTGGATACGCTGGGGGCGGGCTTCGCACTCGCCTCCCACGATCTCGACATCCGTGGCGCCGGCAATCTCTTGGGCGAGGAGCAGTCGGGCCACATCCGCGAGGTCGGCTACGAGCTTTATCAGCAGATGCTGGAGGAGGCGATCGCCACATTGAAGGGAGGCGTCGAAGCCGAGATCGAGGACCAGTGGAGCCCGCAGATCTCGCTCGGCACGGCCGTGCTGATCCCAGACACCTATGTCAGCGACCTCGATCTGCGCCTCGGGCTCTACCGGCGGCTGTCGGGCTTTGCGTCGCGCGAGGAGATCGATGCGTTTGCCGCCGAGCTGGTCGACCGCTTCGGCGTGCTGCCCCAGGAGGTCCAGCATCTGCTCGAGATCGTCGAGATCAAGGCGCTGTGCCGTCGCGCCAACGTCGCCCAGGTCGATGCCGGGCCGAAGGGCGCCGTCCTCACCTTCCGCAACAAGAGCTTCGTCAACATCGACGCGCTGATCGGCTATGTGCAGAAGAACTCAGGCATCGCCCGCCTGCAGCCCGACGGCAAGCTGATCGTCAAGGGCGAGTGGGAGCTGCCCGAGCTGCGCCTGAAGCATACGCGCGCGCTGGTGCGCAAGCTCGCCGAGATGGCGGAGGCGGCCAAGGGCGGCAAGGCGGGCCCGGAGCAGAAGCCCAAACGCTGAAGGGCCGGGCAGGGTTGCGCGCCAGAGCCAGCACGCCCGATCCCGGACCAGAGCCGCTCCGTCCCGTAAGCGGGGGTGGAGTGCCGGGGCAATACTCAGCGTCTTCGATCTCTACTGACAATTCCACCTGCGCCCGCTAGTCTCCGGAGCCAGTTCTGGCCGGGGGCTTTGCTGTGCCGCGTTTGTTCATATCGCATTCCTCCAAGGACAACATCGAGGCGCTCGCGTTCCAGCGCTGGCTGGAGCTGAAGGGCTGGTCGAAGGACGATGTCTTCATCGACCTGCACGACATGCGGGCGGGGGAGAAGTGGCGCGAGACGCTGGTCAAGGCCAATGTTGCCTGCGAGGCGCTGCTCTTTCTTGCTTCGCCCGAGTCGCTCGGCTCCGATGAATGCCGCCGCGAGGTGCGTCGCGCCGAGGATGACAGGAAGGACGTGATCGTCGCCGTCCTGCGCGACGTGACGGTCGAGGACCCCCGCCTTGCGGCCTACAGCGACCGGCAGATCATGGACCTCTCGACGAAGCCGCGCGAGGAGCGGGTCGAGGTCGAGCACCAGGGCCAGCGCCACCTGATCGACTTCAACCGGGCGGCGATCAACGCCATCCATGCCCGCCTGATCGAGCTTGGCATTGCGCCGGACGCGTTCGCCTGGCCGCCGCGCCACAACCCGAAGGCCGCGCCCTATCCGGGGCTC
>JANNSW010000209.1:0-3970 GCA_031403055.1 Hyphomicrobiaceae bacterium
CAGCAACGATCCCGACACGCGGGTGATGCAGCTCGCCTGGAACACGGCGCGGGCGGACAAGTGCGGCTTCCAGTTCAATGCGCCCAGAATGCGGGCGAGCTATCTCGCCTGGGAGGGGGAGCTTGGCGCAGCACCCGAGGATATCGCACGCTATGCGACGGGCTATGACCAGTCGAGCGCGTTGTTCAGAGCCCGCATCAAGGCCGAGCCGATTTCCGACTACTGCTCCGGCAAGGTCGTGTCCGATATCCGCAGCGCGATGACGCAATACATCGCTGGCGATTTCAGCGCCCGGGCGGTCTACAAGCGGCCAGTGATCATCGTGCAAGAAGAGAACCAGGCCGCCTCCGCCTATCTCAAATCGATGACGGCGGATTGACGGCCAGCGCCGGCTCGGAGCCACGGGACAGGGGCCGGAGATGCTCGACCAGATCCTGTGGCTCGATGTGCTGTTGAAGCTGGGGTGTGGCATTCCACTGGTGCTGCTGCCGTTGGCGAGCTTCAAGGCGGCAGGGCTGCCGGCGGCCGGCTCGATGCTGGCCGTGCGGATGCTCGGGGCCGCCATGATCGGCATTGCGGCGGCGATCGTGCTGCAGGGCCTCGTTCACCGTCCGACCGGCCTCGGCCCTGGCGGAGCGTTCCTCGTCAACCTGACCGGCGCACTGGTGCTGGGGCTCGTGCTCGTCTCGGGTAAAACCGAGCTGGCGTTGCGTGCCCGCCTGCTGCTCTGGCTGCTGTTCGTGGCGATGGGGCTGCTGGCCGCGCTCGAGCTCCCCTTCTCCTGATCGCTGCTTGCGGCGCGCACAGTAACCTAGCGCTAACCGAAGCATGGTGAGGCTGGCGCATGGCCCAGGTTTTTCTCAGCTACAGCCACAAGGACGAGCACTATCGCCGCGCCGTCTCGGCGCATTTCGGCGTGATCGCGCGCCATCACGCGGTCGAGGTGTGGTCGGACCGGCGCATTCGCGGCGGCGCACCCTGGCGCGAGGAGATCGCGGGCAAGCTCGCCGTCGCCGAGCTGGTGGTGCTGCTCGTCTCCCAGCATGCGCTGACCAGCAGCTTCATCCTCGACCATGAGGTGGAGCCGGCGATCAGGGCCGCCAAGCGCATCTATCCGATCCTGGTGCGCGATTGCGATTGGGAGGCGGTCGAGTGGCTCTCGCGACTGCAGATCCGTCCCGAGGCAGCCGTGCCGCTCGCGCGCCTGAAACCCGCCGACCGCGATCATGCGCTGAAAGCCATCTGCCAGGAGGTCCGCAGCCTGCTTGGCACGCGCCGCAAAGCCGACTAAGCAGGACGGACAACCATTCCGATACCCGCCATCCCGGACGAGCGCCGGGCAACTGAGGCACTGACGAGGGCCGATAGCCATGGCTGAGCTTCTGCTCGAGCTCTTCTCCGAGGAGATCCCTGCACGCATGCAGGCGCGCGCGGCGGACGATCTGAAGCGCATCGTCGGCGAGGGCCTGCAGGCCGCTGGCCTGTTGCTCGGCGAAACCAGGAGCTACGCGACGCCACGGCGACTGACGCTCGTCATCGACGATGTGCCGGCCCGCTCCGCCGATGTGAAAGAGGAGCGCAAGGGTCCGCGTGTCGGGTCACCCGAAAAGGCGATCGAAGGCTTCCTCAAGGGCGCGGGGCTCAAGTCGCTGGAGGAAGCTCGCCTCGTCAGCGATCCCAAGAAAGGCGACTTCTACGTCGCCGACATCGTCAAGCCGGGACGGGGAACCGCAGAGATTCTCGCCGATGTGGTGCCAGACGCCATCCGCAAGTTTCCCTGGCCGAAGTCGATGCGATGGGGCGCAGGCACGTTGAAATGGGTGCGCCCGCTGCACTCGATCCTGTGCCTGCTCGATGGCCGCGCCGTTGCGCTCGACGTCGATGGCATCGCGTCCGGCGCCACGACCTCGGGCCATCGGTTCCTCGCGCCCGGCGCCTTCGAGGTCGAGGGCTTCGAAGACTACCGCAAGAAGCTGAAGGCACACAAGGTCATCCTCGATTCCGCCGAGCGGGCCGAGGCAATCGGCAACGAGGCCAAGAA
Organism: Hyphomicrobiaceae bacterium; assembly: GCA_031403055.1. Lineage (GTDB taxonomy): Bacteria > Pseudomonadota > Alphaproteobacteria > Rhizobiales > Hyphomicrobiaceae > JANNSW01. The sequence continues at coordinate 2,042 of JANNSW010000209.1, forward strand.
GGTCGCCGCCGCGGCGGGCCTCGAGCTGATCGAGGACGAGGCGCTGCTGGCCGAGAACGCGGGCCTCGTCGAATGGCCGACGGTCTTGCTGGGGACGTTCGAGGAAGCCTTCCTCGCCGTGCCAGCCGAGGTGCTGATGACCTCGATGAAGGCGCATCAAAAGTATTTCTCCCTCAGACATCCCAAAACCAAAAAGCTCGCCAACCGCTTCCTGCTGGTGACGAACCTTGCCGCCAGCGACGACGGCGCCGCGATCATCGCCGGCAACGAGAAGGTCATTCGGGCGCGGCTGTCGGACGCGAAGTTCTTCTGGGAGCAGGATCTGAGGAAGAAGCTCGAGCCGATGCGGTTCGAACTGAAGTCGATCACCTTCCACGAGAAGCTCGGCTCCCAGTGGGAGCGAATGGAGCGGCTGACCGAGCTGGCGCGTACGATTGCCGGCGCTGTCGACGCCGAGCCCGAGAAGGCGGGCCGCGCCGCCCAGCTCGCCAAGGCCGATCTGGTCTCGGGCGTGGTCGGCGAGCTCCCCGAGTTGCAGGGGCTGATCGGGCGCACCCTGGCGCAAGCCGAGCACATGGATGGTGCAATAGCGCTGGCCATCGAGGAGCACTACAAGCCCAGGGGCGCCGGCGACACGGCGCCGACCGCGCCTGTCTCGGTTGCCGTCGCCCTCGCCGACAAGCTCGACCAGCTGGTCGGCTTCTGGGCGATCGGCGAGAAGCCGACGGGGTCGGGTGATCCCTACCAGCTGCGGCGCGCGGCGCTCGGGATCATCAGGATCGTGCTGGAGAATGATCTGAGGCTGCCGCTTGCCAAGGAGATCGCCTCGGCCGAGGGGCTTCACGCGAGCAAGGTTGCAAAGACGGAGAGCGTGGCGCCGGACCTTCTCGCCTTCCTCGCCAACCGCCTCGAGGTGCATCTGCGCGAGCAGGGCGCCCGCCACGACCTGATCGATGCGGTGTTCTCGCTGCCCGGTCAGGACGATCTCGCACTCATCGTTCACCGCGTGAATGCGCTCGGCGCTTTCCTTGCGACCGAGGACGGCGCCAACCTGCTCGCCGGCGTCAAGCGGGCGCAGAACATCCTGAAAATCGAGGAGAAGAAGGACAGGCGCACTTACGAAGGGGCGATCGATGCGTCGCTGCTGGAGCTTCCCGAGGAGAGAACGCTCGCCGCGGCAATCGCGAAGACCGCGTCCGATACGCAAGCCGCCATCGCCGTCGAAAGCTTCAAGGGCGCGATGGCCGCGCTTGCCGAGCTGCGCCCCTCGGTCGACGCGTTCTTCGACAAGGTGACCGTCAATGTGCCCGACGCCGCCTTGCGCGAGAACCGCCTGCGGTTGCTCGCGGGCATCCGCACGGCGACCAGCGGCGTTGCCGATTTTTCCCGGATCGCGGGGTGATGGCCAAAGCAGCTCCACCACCCGGCATCCCGGATGACGCCGAATGGCGGCAATCCGGGATCTCCATCACGAGCGCGGAGCCCGCCGCGAAGATCCCGGCTCGCGCTGGCGCACGGCCGGGATGACGGGTGATGGGCGGCCGGGGTCAGACCCCTTTGGCAGAGCGCCGGTGTCACCAATGGGATCTGTGGCAAAGGGGTCTGACCCCGCAGCCGTCCGGGATGACGGGTGATGGCATTACAGCCGCCGCCCCAGCAGCATGAGCGCCCTCCCCTCGACCCTCCGGCGCCGCACCGGCGCGAACCCAGTGCGCTCGTAGAAGCCCAGACTGGCCGCGTCCGCCGCGGTCACCACGTGGACGGTGGGCACGCCTTGCCGCCGCAAGCGGGCGCAGAACGCCTCGACCAATCGCCGGCCGATGCCGCGACCCTGCCATCCCGGCTTCACGTTCACATGCAGATGCGCGGGGTAGGCGGCGCACTCCTTGGCAAAGACGCGGAAGTAAGCGATCTCGCCGAACGCGGGGA
>JANNSW010000210.1:0-9204 GCA_031403055.1 Hyphomicrobiaceae bacterium
GGGCGCAGAACGCCTCGACCAATCGCCGGCCGATGCCGCGACCCTGCCATCCCGGCTTCACGTTCACATGCAGATGCGCGGGGTAGGCGGCGCACTCCTTGGCAAAGACGCGGAAGTAAGCGATCTCGCCGAACGCGGGGACGCTCGCAACATCCTCGTTCGCGCCGACCAGATAGCCAACCGCGGAGCCATCATCAGCACGCGCGACCAGGCATTCGCAAAGGTAGCGATAGACATAGCGGTCGAGCCAGCAGTGGCGGAACTGCTCGCGCTCGCCGACCGAGGCGAGCTCCTTGCGCGCCGCGGTCGCAAAGAAGATCGCCTCGACCTCCTGATCGACACGCGCAAAATTCGACCCCGCGCCAAACGGCACAACGCGAACGCCGCCAATGCCCTCACGACGGCTTGTCATCCGACCTCTGCGCCAGCAGCACCGTGGCAGTCGCGACGATGTCGTCCACGCTCGCCCCGCGCGATAAGTCCGAGCAGGGCTTGGCGAACCCCTGCAGCACCGGGCCGATCGCGCGAGCGCCCGCCAGGTACTGGGTGAGCTTGTAGCCGATGTTGCCCGCGTCGAGGTCGGGAAAGACGAGCACGTTCGCTTGCCCCGCAACGCCCGCCTCCCCCTTCGCCTTCTTCGCCGCAACGGCCGGCGACAGCGCCGTATCGGCCTGCAACTCGCCGTCGATCGCAAGGCCGGGCGCCCGCACGCGCACCAGCGCCAGCGCCTCGCGTACCTTCGCCACATGCGGGTGAGTAGCACTGCCATGCGTCGAGAACGAAAGCAGCGCGACCTTCGCTACCTCCCCGAGCAAGGCCGCCGCGCTCGCCGCCGAGGCAATCGCGATGTCGGCAAGCTGGGAGGCATCGGGGTCGGCATTGACGGCGCAATCGGCGAACACGAGCGGGGAGCGCCCCGGCACCAGCATCAGAAAAAAGCTCGACGGCGTCTCGATGCCTTGGGCGAGCCCGATCGTCATCTGCCCCGCCTCGATCACCCGGCGGGTCGGATTGGCAACGCCGGCAACGAAGGCATCCGCCGCACCGATGGCGACCAGTTGCCCGGCGAAATAGAGCGGCTTGCGCAGCAGACGAGCCGCCATCGCCGGCGTGAGGCGCTCGCGGCGGGCGGCGAGCGCGGCGGCGAGGCCTTCCACCTCTGCATCCGAGGCCGGATCGCGAATTGTGAAACCGGATGCCGGAATCCCGAGCGCGCCAAGCTGCGCCCGCACGGCTTCGACCGCGCCGATCAGCAGCGGCGCCGCCAACCCCTCGTCGGCCAACCGGCGTGCTGCCCGCAGCACCCGCTCGTCCTCGGGCTCTGGCAAGGCGACGACCAGGCCGCGCCCTCTGATGCGAGCGCGAGCGCGCTCCAGGATGTCCATCGCCGGCAGCCTTCAGCTGCTCATGGCGCGATCGCCCTTGGGCGCACGAGGCGGCAGCGGCTCGACCGGCCCGCCGGCCGCCTTCCAGGCGGCAAACCCGCCGTCGATGTGGGCAACGGGACCCAGCCCCATGGTTTGCGCGGTCGCAGTCGCCAGCGCCGAGCGCCAGCCGGCCGCACAATGGAAGACGAATTTCTTATCCTCGCCGAACACCGGCTTGAAGTAAGGGCTTTCCGGATCGATCCAGAATTCGAGCATGCCGCGCGGGCAATGGAAGCTGCCGGGAATGCGACCCTCGATCTCGAGCTCGCGCGGATCCCTGAGATCGACGATCACCACGTCATCGCGACCGAGCAGCTTCATCGCCTCGGCTGCGGGGATCTCCTCGATCGCAGCCTTGGCCTCGGCGAGCATGGCCTTGTAGCCCTTCTTCAGCGGCTTTGGCATCTGCGTCTCCTATGCGGTCTTCTGGGCGAGGTAGTACTTTGCCATCCAATCGAGATAGCCGAGCTTGAAAGCCAGCGCCACGACGCCCAGCAGCAGCCCCTCGACCAGCATACCTTCCAGGGAGGCAACGAGGCCTGCGAAATAGATGGTGCCGGACAGGATGCGGTAGAGCGTCGGCCAGTCCCAGCGCCGCGGGGTGCCGCGCCAGGCCCGCTGACCGAGCACCGATTTGGTCGCCCATTTACTGTCGTCCCTGGGCGCGGGAAAGATGAAAGGATTGATGATGATGAAGAACAGGCAGAACCCGATCGGCACCAGAGCATAAGGGCCGAGGTCGCGGTAAGAGTTGACGGCCCAGATCAGCGCGAGTGCGGCCGCAAGCCTCGTTGTCACGCACCAGGGGTTGCTGCGGCCCGCCCAGTGCCTGTCGCTCCAACTCGCCATGCCACTCCCCACCCAATTCCCGCCTCACCGCGCCGGCCACAGCTCGCTGGTATAGCCCCTGAGCCAATATGTGAAGAGGCCCGCCCATTCCTTGACGACGAGGTCGGCGCGCCTGAGCCCTTCGGAGGGGCGCTCGAAGAAGCGCCAGAGATCGCTCGGGCCGCGTGTGCGGAAGTCGACCGGATAGGGGATGACGGCGAGGCCAGCCTTGCGAAAGCACGCAACCGCGCGCGGCATATGAAAGGCCGAGGTGACGAGCAGATAGCGGCCGCCGGGCGGGAATCCCTCCCGCAGCAACAGCTCGCGCGTCATGCTGGCGTTCTCGGCCGTGGTGCGCGATCTGTCCTCGAGCAACAGTCGTGCCGGGGCCAAGCCGAGCTCGACGAGGATCCGACGCGCGGCTTCAGCCTCGCTCATCGAGGCGTAGATGATCTCGGCCGCACCGCCCGAGAAAATGACCCGCGTTGTCGGGAAAAGGCGGGCAAGGACAATCGTCGCCGTCACGCGCTCGCCCGCCTCGTTCAGCGTGTCGGCATGGCGCGCAACCGTGACGACGGTGTCGAGCATGCCCCCCAGCACGATGATGCCGTCCGGCTTGGGCAGGGTGGCAAGATCGGGCAGGGCGAAGCGGTCCTCGAGCGGCAGTGTCAGCCAATGCGCGACGGGCGAGAGGCCGAGCACCAGCAGCGCGCCGACCGATAGCGTCGCCAGCCTCAGCCCCAAGCGCGCACGCCAACGCCCGGCCGCCAGCAGCAGCCCGATCAGCGCGAGCAGCAGCAGCAGACTCGAAGGCTGCACGAGGAACCAAACCGCCTTCGTGAGGATGAAGCCCATCGCCAGACCCACTGAGCACGGCAATACCGAACAGCAACATCAGCCGTTGGGGCAGGCTACTTTCTGCAGGAAATCCTTGTCGGCGTGACCCTGGACGCCGTTCTTCTCGACCGGGCACCAGAAGCCGCGGAAAGCGCAGAAGCGCTTCCACTTGACGAGGATCTCGCCGCGCCTGGCCGTGGCGATCACGGCCGAGCCAGAGAACGCGGTAGCTCGAATGTTGAGGCTGGGCGTGCCGACGACCTTGAAGCAGCCATTGCTCGCCGCATCGACGGCGCCTGCCGCCGTCAGGGCGGCGAGCCCGAGAGCAGCCGCAAGCGCGGCCCGGCGGATGTTCGTCATGCTTGTTCTCCTGCAAATCGGGATGGCGGTCGATGGCTCAGCGCTGATGCTACGACCATAGCCACGATCCGTGACGCGGGGAAGGCGATCGAGCGCCGCGGCACGTGTTTGCCGCCCGGCCACGCGCGAGGCCAGGCGGGAGAGCGCGATCAATATCCGACCGTGCGATCGTGCCTGCGCAACCACCGCCAGAAACTCCCGCGCGGGCGCCGGTTGTTGGCATAGCCATAGCCGCTGCCATTCCCCGAGCCATAGCCACTGCCGGTGTCATTGCCGTAGCCGTTGTCGCTGCTGTCGACGGTGCCGGTGTCGTCGTCGGCCTGGCCGTCGTCATTGGCGGGATAAGGCGTGAAGGGCCGCGTCACGGCCAGGTAGTCCTGGCGCACATAGCCCGTGATCTTGCGGTTGCGGGCATCGCGTACCTCGACCGGGCACCAGCCATCCTCGCACTCGCCGCAATTGTGGATGCCGGTCGCGTTGTTGGCGAGGGTGGCGACCACGCGGCTCGATTCCTGCGCCCGAGCCCGCACGTTGAGCTCATCATAGCGGCTGAGGCCGGCCACATGGTAGTCGAGCGTTTCGCCGCGCTTGTCGAGGGCGAGGTACTGGTTGTTGGCCCAGCCGTTCACATCGCGGCCATTGGCGTCCTCATAGGTGAGCTCGATCCACTGGCCGCGGCGGCCGCCGGTCGTGACGAGCCGGCGGGCGTCGAAGGGCACGTTGGCGACGACACGAGAATAGCTGCCGGGGCGCGAGCGCAGGTGCAAGCCATCGCTGCCGGGCACGTCGACCACGCGATAGCGGGTCTGCGGGTCGCGATAGGATGCGGCATCCGCGGTGCTGGCGAGGGGAGCGGCAAGAGCGAGCGAGAGGCCGAGAAGGCCGGTCGCGATGGTGTGGGCGGTCCGCATGTTGTTGCTCCGTTCGTTCGAACCAAGGAGTGCTTTCTCCCTGTTGGCGACGATCAAAGCAGGATGGCGCTGAAGCGGCTCTGAATGAGCCGTTCATCGTGCGGTCAGATTGGCGGCCGGCCGGGCACGGAGCTGGCTCCGTGTGCATGCACAGGGCGCAAAGTAGAATACTTGCCTGACAGCGCGCACTCTGGTGCCTGCAATCAAGAGTTTTCCAGGTGTCGCATGAACCCTGCCGGCGCCTCGTCCTTCAGTAGCTTGCCGATCAGAACAGGTTGACGAAATCCGCCTGGGTGATCAGGCCAGCCATGCCGATCAGCGTCATCGGCGAGAGGCCGCCGGTGAAGGTGACGACGGTGTCGGCGCCGGTATCGGTGATCACCAGGTGGTCGAACGATTCGCTGGCGGAGCTGATCCCGATCCTGTCGATGCCGTCCTCGAAGTCGGTGACGATGGTGTCGGCAGTGCCCTGGCTGGTCAGCCGGTAGATGAAAATGTCCGCGCCCGTGCCGCCGGTGAAAGTGTCGAAGTCGTTGCCGCTATCATCCACCAGTGTGTCGTTGCCGGCGCCGCCCCGCAAAGTATCGTTGCCGCTGCTGGAGTACAGGAAGTCGTCGTCGGCGCCGCCATCGAGCAGGCTCGCATCGACCGAGAGGTCTTGGACGAAGTCGTTGCCCGCCTCGCCGTGGAGCTCGTTGCTGCCCACATAGTCGATAATCGTATCGGCACCGCCGCCGCCACGAATGGTGTCGTTGCCACCGGTCGTTTCCTGCAGGGAGTCGTTGAGGTTGCCGCCGGTTATGCTGTCATTGCCGGTGCCGCCGAAGATGTAGTTGGCGGCGTCGAGACTGCCGGTCATCACATCGTTGCCATCGTCACCGGCCATGCTGGTGCCGCCGCCGCCGCCACGCATGGTGTCGTTGCCGAGGCCGCCCTGCATGTTGTCGAACAGCGCACCGCCGATGATCGAGTCGGCGCCGTCGCCGCCGATCAGCGAGTTGCCGCCGTTGCCCCCGTCGATGGTGTCGTTACCGCCGCCGCCGAAGATGGTGTCATTGCCGCCATTGCCGCGCAGCCGGTTGGCTGTCGCGTCGCCGGTGATGCTATCGGCGAAAATCGAGCCGTCCACATTTTCGATGCTGATGTAGCTGTCGCCCGCCGCCTCGCCGCCGGAGCCCACGCCGGAGGAGAGGTCGACGATGACGGTAGCCGCCGCCGCGCTGTAGGTAGCCGTATCCCTGCCGGTGCCGCCGTTCAGCGTGTCGGCGCCCAGACCACCATTCAGAATGTCCGTACCGCCGACGCCGCTGAGACTGTCGTCGCCAGCGCCGCCGTTCAACGTGTCGCCGAGGGCGTTGAACCCACCGGTCAGCGTGTCGTTGCCGCCGAGGCCGGAGAAATCGTAGCGCGGGGCGCTGAGGACACCGAGCGAGCCCCGGATACTGTTCGCAGCCTCGTTGCCGATACCGGTGCTGATGCCCGACAGCGCTGTCATTCGCAGGTTCTCTACCGTGCCGAAGATCGCGCTCTGCGGGGCAGTGCCGAGCCGCAGCGTGCTCCAGGTGTTGGAGAGATCGTAGAATGTGAGCGACGAGACGATGCTGTCGTTGGTGCTGCCGGCATCCCCGAAAGGCAGCGCGAATGGCCCGGAGCCGAATACCTCCTCGCTGACACGGTCGTTGGTGCTGTCGACGAAGTAGGTGTCGCCGCCCAAACCACCAGACATGGTGTCGGCGCCGCTGCCGCCGACGAGCGTGTCGTTGCCGTCGAGGCCCGAGAGCGTATCGTTGCCGAGGCCGCCGTCGAGCCGGTTGTTGGCATCGTTGCCAATCATACGGTCGTTGCCGCGACCCCCGATCGCATTTTCGATCACGGCATTGACGTTGGCGATGTTGAACGCCATGGCGACGTTCTTCCTCAGTGCCCCGACGGAGGAGTACTCGCCCGGCCGCAGGTCGACGACTTGGCTCTGACTGAAGCCCGAGACGTCGAAGGTGTCGTTACCGCCGGCGTCGTAGATGGTGAGGAGGGGGTTGCGGTTGCTCGCGAAATTGAAGGGCGAGAGCGTGCCGAACGCACTGTTGAAACCATAGACGGTGTTGCCGGCTCGGGTCTCCAGGTCCGCGCCATACATCGCCTGGATCGCGGCAACGTCGTGCAGCATCGGTGTCTGCGGCTCGATCTGCCGTCCGTTCACGATGTAGTAGGCGCCGGTGCCAGGATGGCGCTCGTGGAAATAGGACATCACCGAGTGCTGGATCGTGTCCTGGGAATAGATGGCGCTTCCTGCATAGCTGATGTCTATCCCATCACCCGCATTGTAAGGCCCCGGATGATCGAGCCCGAGCGCATGGCCGATCTCGTGCACGAAGGTGCTGAACTGGTGATAGCCGTAGGACACGAACGGATCGAACCTGTAGTCGATTGCGACTTCGCCGTTCTGATCGAGTACCTGCTCGGGTATCCAGATATCGGAATAGTCGATGCTTCCATTCGGATTCAGAGTATTCTGGGCGTTAGGATTGATGGTGCCTCGATCCGACGTGTAGCTGAAATTGATGTCGGCGTTGCGGTCGTGGGAGTGATTGAGGACCGGCGCGATGAGCTCGTCCCACAGCTCGAAAGCGATCGTCGCCATCGTCTTCTCGTGCTGGGTCATCGGCACGGCGCCGAGGCCGGCATTACCCGTGTATCCGTCCGTCCGCGGCAGCCCGTCCATGGTATAAGTAATCGTCTGCGGCCCGAGCACGAACATGCCCGACGCCGGATCGCGGTGGAAGGTCCGCAGATTATCCCAGTGGTTGTCGGAATCGAGCTGATCGATGATCTGATTGAGCGTCCATACCGGCTTCGCCACGTCACGTCTCCCATGAACCGGCAACCACCCTGTGGCCGGTTAGGGCCAAGATTGATCCTAGGGACGGGCATTGGCAAGTCCGAACTTCGCCGTCCGAACTTCGCCGTGAGCGACCAGATGGCCCGAAGGCCGGCAAAATCGGCGCGGCGCGTGCCGGAAACTTCGATATTGTCCTCGCCAAGGCGCACCTCGTCCGTGGTTTTCGCTGGCAGGCATGGCAAACGGACCGCTCACGCCGGCGCTGGAGGTCGCTGCGGCCGCAGTTCGGCGATCAGCCGCAGGATCTCGGCGAACAGCTGGCGTGAGATGGCGACCTCGGCCATCTGGAAAGCGACATAGCGGCCATGGCTGACGAGCTGCGCTCGCCACCGAATCCAACGCCGGCGTGAGTGGAGCGGCGCATGAGTTCAACGAAAACCACGGACGAGGTGCGTCTGGATGAGGACGAAATCGCCAGCTTTGGCGCACGAGCCGCCTCAGGCACCGGCCATGGTGCGTGGCGGCCCAACCGGTCGAGGGCTGGCCTTGCCAAAACCGCCATCTTGCGCGACATTCGACGCCGGGAAGCAGATTATCCGGTGGATGTCGGTTGACGATCCAGGCTTGCGATCCCAATAGTGCTGACGTCGGCAAGAACGTGAAAAAATCGACATCGGGAGATCCATCATGAACAAATATTCAACTGGCTGTGTGCTCGCACTTGCTGCCTTCGGCTCCGCCGCGGCGGCGATCACGGCGACACCCTTGCCGGCCAAGGCCGGTGATTTTCAGGGCATGACTTGCGGCGAGCTCTGGTATGAACGCAATGCGATCTATGCCGAGAACGGCTACTGCTTCAAGACCAAGGCTGCCATCAAGGTGTTCGGCAAGGGCTGCTTTGCCCCCAATGGCAAGCTGAGTGCCTCCGAGCAGCAGACGGTCAACTGGATCAAGCATTGGGAGCGCAAGAAGCATTGCTCTTGATGGTCCCGAGCACGGACGCACGCAAACGGAACGGGGCCGGCGTCGACCGGCCCCAGCTTACACCGTGCCAGCTGATTTCATACAGAGATCGGGCGAAGATAACCTTTAGATCCATTGGTGCGGTTGTCTCGTGCAATATGCCAGGCACATCCAGTGCGTCCGTGGTATCCGGCACAATTGGCGCCTTGCGAATGTGGCCGCGGACATCAATCTGTCTTCCGCCGAGTACTCCGGCAAGAAGCTCCCGTACTTCGTTGCAACATGAGTGTTGCGCATATGCACGGGGTCAGCCCAGGGTCGCTTTCGACCGGAATTGGTCTGAGGGCAACGAGGGCTACGGTGCTCGATGATCACCCAAGACCGACCGTTCTTGCCCTGAATTGGCGCCAGTCCGTTTGCAGTGCAGCAGAACGTGACCTCTGACCGAAACGGAAGGCGCGCACGAAAAGCACATGCCGTCTGATGATCCGTGTCTAGGGACGGCAGAAACTGGCCCATATCGTCGGGCCCCCGGCGGTCGGTATCGGATCACTTCGACCGCAGCCGCAATAGATGGGCAGTATTGCGGCAAATTGCCGCAGACATGCAAGGCGATGCTGACGATCGTCGGTCCTTCATTCCAGAAGCCGACGAAGAGGCAGGTTGGATGGCTGTCGCAAATGGACAAGGTCGATCTCACGAGATCGTCGAGGGCTGGTGTCCGCACCTGGGAAGGGCTACCATTCGTCTTCGAAGCCCGAGCGTCGCGATGGGCCACTTTCGACCGTGCGCCTCGAACCGAATGATGCACCGCACAAAGTTCCATTATCCCAGAAGCCGACGAAGAGGCAGGTTGGTTGGCTGTCGCAAATCGACAAGGTCGATCGCACGAGATCGTCGAGGGCTGGTGTCCGCACCTGGGAAGGGCTACCATTCGGTCGGAAAGCCTGAGCGTCGCGATGGGCCAATACCGACACAAGTCATGCACGGATCATCAGATGGCATGTGCTTTTTCGGTGCATCGACACGCTGATGGGATGCC
>JANNSW010000211.1:0-7824 GCA_031403055.1 Hyphomicrobiaceae bacterium
CTGCCTCCCCAGCCAGCTTCATACCGAGCCGATGGTGACAACGAGCGCCGTCGCCCTGCTCCCGTTCACGGTGTCACCGCCATCCGCTCGACCCCCTTGGGCGCTGTCGCCTCGCGCCAGGTCGAGTTGGCCACATGCACGGCCGGGAAAGGCGGGCGCTCGATGTACTTGCCGTCGCCCGGCTTCACGCGGATGTCGCCGTCCTTCACCGCCACGCGGCCACGGTTGATCGTCAGGCGCGGCAGGCCGCGACACTCGAAGCCTTCGAATACGTTGTAGTCGATCCGGCTCTTCTGCTTCGCCGCCGTGACGGTCTTGGTTGCGGCCGGGTCCCAGACGAGGATGTCGGCGTCCGAGCCGACGGCGATGGCGCCCTTGCGCGGGAATATGTTCAAGATGCGCGCGATGTTGGTCGACGTCACCGCCACGAACTCCTCGACCGTCAGGCGGCCCGTGTTGACGCCTGCCGCCCAGAGCACCGGCAAGCGGTCCTCGAGGCCGCCGGTGCCGTTCGGGATCTTGGTGAAGTCGCCGATCCCGAAGCGCTTCTGCTTCGTCGTGAAGGCGCAGTGGTCGGTCGCGACCACCTGCAGCGAGCCCGATTGCAGCCCCGCCCAGAGGGAGGCCTGGTGGTCCTTCGAGCGGAAGGGCGGGCTCATGACGCGCCGCGCGGCGTGGTCCCAGTCCTTGTGCTGGTAGACGCTGTCGTCGAGCACGAGGTGCTGGATCAAGGGCTCGCCGAAGACGCCCTTGCCCGCCTCGCGCGCGCGCTTGATCGCCTCGTGCGACTGCCGGCAGCTCGTGTGCACGATGTAGACGGGAGAGCCCGCCATGTCGGCGATCATGATCGCGCGGTTCGTCGCCTCGCCCTCGACCTCGACGGGGCGCGAGTAGGAATGGCCCTCGGGACCGGTCACGCCCTTTGCCATGTAGTCCTGCTGGAGGCGGAAGACGACGTCGCCGTTCTCGGCGTGCACGAGCGGGAGCGCACCGAGATTGGCGCAGCGGGCGAACGAGTTATAGAGCTCGTCGTCGTTCACCATCAGCGCGCCCTTGTAGGCCATGAAGTGCTTGAAGGTGTTGATGCCGTAGGTTTTCACGACCGTCTCCATCTCGTCGAAGTGCTGCTTCGACCAGGAGGTGACGGCCATGTGGAGGCCCCAGTCGCCGCAGGCCTTCTCGCCCTTGCGGCGCCATTCCTGATAGGCCGCGAGCATGGATTCGTTGGGCCCCGGCAGGCAGAAATCGACAACCATGGTGGTGCCGCCCGAGAGCGCGGCGATCGTTCCCGATTCGAAATCGTCGGCCGAGAAGGTGCCCATGAAGGGCATGTCGAGATGGGTGTGCGGGTCGATGCCGCCCGGCAGCACATAGGCGCCGCTCGCATCGATCGTCTCGGTGCCGGCGGGGGCACTGAGCTTGTCGCCGATCGCGACGATCCTCTCGCCGTCGATCAGCACGTCGGCGCGCTTCGTGTGGTCATGATTGACGACGGTGCCGCCGCGGATGAGGGTTGGCATGGGGTGGTCACTCCTGACGCTTGCTGCTGGCTGATCCTGCGATTGGCGCCGAGCCTAGCATGGCGTGCGGAAAGCGGAAGCGGGTGTCGTCTCAGCCAAACTCCGGGATGGCCTCGTTCTCGCGAGGGCCGGCGGAACGGAAGAGAGTATTGGTATCGCTCTATATCATGGACGCGAGCTACGGCGAGGCAGCAATCGCAGCCATGAGGAACGGATGATGGACCTTGGCGAACGGATTTACGATCGTGCATCCGCGCCAAGTGAAGCCTTCGTGCATATCCTCGGACAAGAGAAGCGAGCAGTTGGCCTCGGCCGCGGCGGCGAGGATGATGCCGTCGAAGAGCTGGAAACCATTGCGCGCGGAAAGTGATGCGGCGTCCGTCAGCACGGCTCTCGTGGTATCCACCGTGTCGTAGCCGGCCATCCAGGTCGCGATCGACAGCTCGGCGTCAACATTGCTCCACTTGGCCTTCCGAACGAGAACGAAGAAGAGCTCAGCAAGCGATTGGATAGGCAGCGTGACTCGGGGATTGCCAATGCGTCTTATGAGATTTTGGGCCGCCCGCTGGCGCTCGACATCGTTGACACCCTCCATGTAGGCGAGGATGTTGGTGTCGAGAGCTACCTTCAAATCACATCCTCGTAGATCTCGTCCCTTGTAATCCTGGGAAGATTCAGTGCCGGTTGTCTTTCGAGGCGTTCCCAGAGGCGTTGCAGTGCCGCCTGGCGATCGTGCTTGTGCTGGTCTTCGGTCTCGGAAATCGAAACGACCTTCGCGACAGGCTTCCCCTTCGACGTGATGATCACCGTCTTGCCCGCCGCGACCTCACGCAACACCTTGGAAAACTGTCTGCCTGCTTGCGAGGCGGAAACATGCGACATCTCGAGCTCCTGTGGCATCTCGCCTGGACAATAGGCTCGATCTATCGTCGCAGCAATACCAGAGGGCAGCCACGAGCTGCCCTCCAGTTCAACCTCGAGGTTACATCGCCTTCGCCTTGTCGGTCACGGCGTGGGTGAAGGCGCCGGTCGGGGCCTTGCTGATCACCGGATCGGAGCCGCCCTTCAAAAGCGTGTCGACGGTGCGCTGATAGGCGGCCTCGTCGAGGCTCCCGTCGGAGCCCTCGGTCAGCTTGTTGATCTCGCCCATCATGCGGACCTGATGCTTCTCGGTCTGGGCCCCCGTCGTGTCATTCTCGAGCACGATTTTGGCGCTCTCCTCGGTATTGGCGCGGGCATAGTCCCAGCCCCGCATCGAGGCCTTCACGAACTTGGCCATGGTCTCGACGAATTTTGGATCCTTCAGCCGATCCTCGAGCACATAGAGCCCGTCCTCCAGCGTCGCGACGCCCTGGTCCTCGTACTTGAAGACGACCAGCTCCTCGGGCTTCAGCCCGGCATCGATCACCTGCCAGTACTCGTTGTAGGTCATGGTCGAGATGCAGTCGGCCTGCTTCTGCAGGATCGGGTCGACGTTGAACCCCTGCTTCAGCACGTTGACGCCATCGGCGCCGCCGGCCGTGCCGATGCCGAGCTGGCTCATCCAGGAGAGGAAGGGATACTCGTTGCCGAAGAACCAGACGCCGAGCGTCTTGCCCTTGAAGTCGGCGGGCGCCTTGATGCCGCTGTCCGCGCGGCACGTCAGCATCATGCCCGAGCGCTTGAAGGGCTGCGCGATGTTGACGAGGGCGACGCCCTTCTCGCGGCTGGCCAGGGCCGAAGGCATCCAGTCGATGACGACGTCGGCGCCGCCGCCCGCGATCACCTGCGGGGGCGAGATGTCGGGTCCGCCCGGCTTGATCTCGACGTCGAGGCCGGCCGCGTCATAGAAGCCCTTGGCCTTGGCCACGTAATAGCCGGCGAACTGGGCTTGCGTCACCCATTTGAGCTGGAGTGTCACCTTCTCGGCGGCGAACGCCGCGGTCGGCCCCGATCCCAACGCCAGCACGCTTGCCAGCAACATCAGCTTCCTCATGCACCTGTCCTCCCATGTTGCCCGTCCGCCGGTCCCTAGCGGGCCCGGTAGGACGGATGCCAGAATGTCGCCCATCGCTCGGTGAGGGCCAGCAGCCCATAGAAGGCCGAGCCGACGAGCGCCGCAACTGCTATCTCGGCCCACACCATGTCGAGCGCCAGCCGCCCGACCTCGGTCGAGATGCGAAAGCCCATGCCCACGATCGGCGTGCCGAAGAACTCGGCCACGATGGCGCCGATGAAGGCGAGCGTCGAGTTGATCTTCAACGCATTGAACACGAACGGCAAGGCTGCCGGCAGACGTAGTTTCACGAGCGTATCCCACCAGCTCGCGCCATAGGAGCGCATCAGGTCGCGCTCGAGGTGGCCGGCAGCCTCGAGGCCCGCAAGCGCGTTCACCAGCATCGGGAAAAACGTCATGATGACGACGACCGCGACCTTGGAGGGCCAGTCGAAGCCGAACCACATCACCATGATCGGCGCGACGCCGACGATCGGCAGCGCCGCCATCAGATTGCCGAGTGGAAGGAGCCCGCGCTTCAGGAACGGCACGCGGTCGCACAGGATCGCCGCCAGCAACCCCGCGCCGCTCCCGAGCAGCCAGCCGGGGATGACGGCGCGGACGAAGGTCTG
This sequence comes from Hyphomicrobiaceae bacterium, assembly GCA_031403055.1. Taxonomy (GTDB): domain Bacteria; phylum Pseudomonadota; class Alphaproteobacteria; order Rhizobiales; family Hyphomicrobiaceae; genus JANNSW01. The sequence continues at coordinate 4,128 of JANNSW010000211.1, forward strand.
CACCAGATCGGCCCAGAGCGTCGGCAGCGAGACGACGAGCTTGGCCCAGATGTCGGAGGGGGCCGGGAGGAGGACGAGGGGGACGTGGGCGCCTTTGCAGATGGCCTCCCAGAGGAAGAGGAGCGTGAGGCCGAAGAGGGCAGGCACGGCGACGTCGCGCAGACGCTCGAGCGGCTTGGCGAGACCTTCGAGTGACGTCAGCCTCGAGTTGGTCGACCAGGCAAGTGCCCAGACGAGGATCACTCCGACCCAGAGCACGATGCCGGTCGATCCGGGCGCGTCCGCGAGCAAAAAGGCTCCCAAACCGCCTGTAACAACCACTCGCAACACCAACTCGAGCCACAGCGGCAGCCATCTGGAGCTCATGGTCGCCCCCCGAGCATGCGGCCGGTCACGCGCTCCGCGTATCCGACGCCCGCGACGAGCCCAGCAGCCATCACGGATGCCGCGACCAGCGCCGCCCAGATCTGCGTCGTCTGCCCGTAGTAGCTGCCGTTGAGCAGCCTGGCGCCGATCCCCGCCTGCGCGCCCGTCGGCAACTCGCCGACGATTGCTCCAACGAGCGCGATTGCGACCGCGACCTTCAGCGAGGCAAAGAGGAAGGGGAGCGATGCCGGCCAGCGCAGCTTCCCCAGCACCTGAACGGTCGAGGCATTGTAGGTTCGCATCAAGTCGAGCTGCATGATCTCGGGCGAGGTCAGCCCCTTCACCATGCCGATGGTCACGGGGAAGAAGCAGAGATAGGTCGAGATGATCGACTTCGGCACGAGACCGGTGAGGCCGATCGAGCCGAGCACCACGATCACCATCGGCGCGACCGCCAGGATCGGGATCGTCTGGGAAGCAATGATCCAGGGCATCAGGCTCTTGTCGAGCGTGCGCACGTGGACGATGGCAATGGCAAGCCCGATACCGAGCACCGAGCCCATCAGGAAGCCCAGCAGGGTCGAGGAGAGCGTGATCCAGCAATGGTAGAGGAGCGAGCGCGGCTTCGTGGGCAGGACCGTGAAGACGGTTCGCCACAGCTCTTCCGCAATCTGGTGGGGTGCCGGCAGGACCGCACGCTCGAGCGACCAGGAGATGCGCAGGCGTTCGGCGAGGCTGCCGTCGGTCTCCCTGAGCCTCGGCTCGGACACGACCGCGTTCATCGGCAGGCAGGCGACATACCAGACGACGAGCAGCACCGCGAGCAGCGTCGCGACCGGGAGGAAGTTGCCTCCGGGCGAGAGCCAGCGGCGGGCGCCCGTCATGGCGCCGACCCCTCATCGGGCGCTTCCCCGCCATCATCGCCCCCTCTCCCATCTCGCCGAAGGCGAGCCTTCGGCTCGACGGGAAAGGGCTGGGGTGAGGGGTTTGCCTCTGGTATTGCGTCCGCGCCTTGTGAAAACCCCTCATCCGGCGCTTCTCGCCGAAGGCGAGCCTTCGGCTCGACGCGCCACCTTCTCCCCACGGGAGAAGGGATTCCGTGCGGCGAGGCCCCGGTGTTGTCGCTCCCACTCCCGACGGGAGAAGGGGTTCCGTGCGGCAAGGCCCCGGTGTTGTCGCCCCCTCTCCCCACGGGAGAAGGGGCTCCGCGCGGCGAGGCCCCGGTGTTGTCGCCCCCTCTCCCATCGGGAGAGGGCTGGGGTGAGGGGTTTGCCTCTGGTATTGCGTCCGCGCCTTGTGAAAACCCCTCATCCGGCGCTTCTCGCCGAAGGCGAGCCTTCGGCTCGACGCGCCACCTTCTCCCCACAGGAGAAGGGATTCCGTGCGGCGAGGCCCCGGTGTTGTCGCTCCCTCTCCCATCGGGAGAAGGGGTTCCGCGCGGCAAGGCCCCGGTGTTGTCGCTCCCTCTCCCATCGGGAGAGGGCTGGGGTGAGGGGTTTGCCTCTGGTATTGCGTCCGCGCCTTGTGAAAACCCCTCATCCGGGGTTCCGCGCGGCAAGGCCCCGGTGTTGTCGCTCCCACTCCCATCTTGCCGAAGGCGAGCCTTCGGCTCGACGGGAGAAAGGAAGACCTCGTCTGCCGCTGTGCCGCTTCTGCGGGCCGCAACCACATGATCGAGGATCTGCTCGAGAACGGCGTCGGTGCGGGCGTGCACATCGTTGTTCCAGAACCTCAGCACGAGGAAGCCTGCGGCCACGAGTGCTTCCGTGCGCTCGCGATCGGCGTCCTCGCGCTCGAGGTGCTGGCTGCCGTCGATCTCGACAATGAGCCGGGCATCGCGGCAGAGGAAATCCGCAATGGAGCCTGCAACCGGCACTTGCCGGCGGAACTTCAGCCCGTCGAGCCGGCGGTTGCGCAGCCGCGACCACAGCTTTGCCTCGGCCTCCGTCTGGCGCCGCCTGAGCGCCCGCGCCAGCCTGGTGCGGATCGGATGACCACTGGAGTCGGGAGGAGGGTTCCCGTGCGGCGGAGCCTTGCCTGAACGATGATCACTCGTCATCGGAGTGCCCGGCCCTGAGGCCTTCCCTCACCCGGTGTGCGACCGTCAGGAACCCGGCACTCTCGCGGATGTCGAGGCCGCGCTCGCGCGGGAAGCCGCAGGGGATCACATCGATCACCCGGCCGGGGCGCGGCGACATCACGACGATCTTCGTCGACAGAAAGACGGCCTCCAGGATCGAATGGGTGACGAACAGGACGGTCTTGCCGGTCTCGCGCCAGAGTCGCAACAGCTGGAGGTTGAGGTTGTCGCGCACCATCTCATCGAGCGCGCCGAACGGCTCGTCCATCAACAGGAGCTTTGGATCGAAGGCGAGCGCTCGCGCAATCGAGGCTCGCTGCTGCATGCCACCCGAGAGTTGCCAAGGGTGCTTTTTCTCAAAGCCTGACAGGTTCACCAGCGCGAGATTGCGTGCCGCGCGCTCGGCACGCTCCTGGGCGCCAAACCCCATGATCTCGAGCGGCAGCACCACATTCTGCTCCACCGTCCGCCACGGATAGAGCGCGGGCGCCTGGAACACGTAGCCGTATTGCCGTGCTTGGCGGGCCTCGGCCGGGGCCAGGCCATTGACGGTGATCGAGCCCGACGTTGCCTGCTCCAGATCGGCGACAATGCGCAACAACGTCGTCTTCCCACAGCCCGAGGGGCCGATGAAGGAGACGAACTCGCCTTCCGCCACGTCGAGATCCACATGCGAGAGCGCAAAGACCGGACCGTCGGCGGTCGTGAAAGTGAGGGAGAGGTCGCGAGCCTCCACCACGCGCTGGCGCGTCGATCCGGCCGGTGCGATCGAGCCGGACGCTGCAACGGGTGTGCTCATGGCTCAGCTTCGACCGGACGGTTCGAGGGATCGCTCGAATTGGCCACATGTCGCCTGGATGGTCAAGAATGTCGACCAGCCTAGTGTGGTGGCTCGCAAATGCCATCCAGCATCCGCGGCTGGCTCGGTGATGGCATTTGCGAGGCGAAACCACACTAGAATCATAGAGTTGCTAGTGTCCTTTCATCTCCGAAATACGCTTCAGAGTACACTGCGAGGATGAGCGTATTTCGGAGACAGGACACTAGGGCGTGTTGACATTCATCTCAGCCAAATCATCGCGCCTGCCAAGAACAGCATGGCGGCAAACGACGCCGCCGTCGATGCCCATGGCAATCCTCTACGCTTCATCTTGACGCCGGGGCAAGTCCACGACAGCAAGCAGTCGGAAGCCCTGATCGAGGGCTTCGAGTTCGACAAAGTGCTCGCCGACAAAGGCTACGACAGCGATC